>JBBKXB010000021.1:0-41318 GCA_037969255.1 Bdellovibrionales bacterium
GTGTAAGATTTCACAGAACCTTTTTCTATGAAATAAACATAGTCCGCCACCGAACCTTCCATAAAAATTACGCCGTTTTTGCTGATGGTGACAACACTGCATGCCTCAAAATATCGTTCTTGTTCTATTTTGGGATAAATACTTAAAAATTTTGAAAACGATGATGGCTTCTGCGCGCTCAGGCCAGAATGGTATTTTTTTATGTCAACGTGATCCACGTCACACCTCTATTTCCTTGATTTCAGTTATTATAAAGAAACAAAAATAATAAGAAAAGGAATGTATATGGCTGTATTGAAAAATCCTGCTCACACCAGTGCCCTTGGCATGACATTATCGGCAACGCATGACAGTTTTATCAATCAAAAGGATACAATTGCCCAAACTATTGAAAATGGAATTGGCTCTGATATTGGTATGACTGGTTTCGGCCCTTTATTATATGCCACATCTTTGACTGGATCCATTTTAGGCCACATATTCCCAAAGATAAAATTAAACCCATTCGCAAAACCAGAGAGAATATCATATGTTATGGCCGCTGGCGCGACATGTAATTTATTTGAAAATATTGCCAGCTTTATTCAAGCTCCGTCTGCCATTCTTGCAAGCTGGGGACTATATTGGAGTCTTGCAACATATGTTCATATACGAATGGCAATCTTTGATAAAAATTGTAAAAAACCAACCATTAAAGACGATAGTCCTCTCTTGACCACTGCGCTCTTCCCTGGAAATGTTTTCATACCCATGAACGCAACATTGGCCTGTATTCCATTATTTATTGCTGGTGGAACACCTATTACCATAGGCGCAGCTGCAATTTCATTGGGCGTGTGTGCGCTCGGTGCTTTATATCAATATAAACAAAATAAACGTTACCAAAGCGGTGATATAGCGATAAATCAAATCAATGATGGGCGCGTTAATGAACTTAATATAGGTGTGTGTTTCACAAATGCGATTGCATTCGGGTTGGCAGGTGCGCCAATAATGGCTTTATCGATGACCGCGTTTCTAGCAACCAACCTTTTATTCCGCAATATGCTCAAGGGTAACAGAGCGCCAAAGCCCTTGAAACCAACAACATTCTCACTCTCTTAAAAAATAAAAAACCCCGCGTTTGACGGCGGGGTGTTTCATATGTCGGCTCATCCGATCAACTGATGTGTTCAGGGATAAACCCCGATCAATTCTTTTTAATTAAGCTGCTTTTTTGGTTTCAACTTTCGAAGTTTCTTTTTCAGCTTTTTCCAATGCTTTTTTCGCTTGTTCAACGATCACGGCAAAGGCCGCGGCGTTGTTCATCGCCAAATCAGCCATGATCTTACGATCAACAACCACGCCAGCTTTGGTACAGCCATTCATGAATGTCGCATACGTCATGCCTTGTTGGCGCACAGCCGCATTGATACGTTGAATCCATAAAGCGCGGAAGTTACGTTTTTTCGTACGGCGATCACGGTAAGCATATTGCAGACCTTTTTCGACTTTTTGAATCGCAACGCGGAAACAGGTGGACGCTCTACCGCGATAGCCTTTGGCCATCTTGAGAACTTTTTTATGACGAGCGCGTTTCGATGCGCCCCCTTTGGTACGTGCCATTTTATTAAGCCTCCGTATTCGTTTTGTTTAATTTTTTAGCGTCGTTACGCAATGTGCGTTGACGGCGTTTTTTAGCATACGGCAACAAATAATTCATCACGCGTACAACATCTTTCGTGTCCATAAGGCGTGTGCCCTTGGCTTTACGTTTCATGCTTTTTGGTTTGCTAATCAATCTGTGACGTGAGTGCGCAGGTTTAACTTTAAGTTTACCTTTACCCGTCACAAAGAATCTCTTCTTCGCAGAAGAATGGGTCTTTAGTTTCGGCATTTTGATCTCCTAAATTATAGGGTTTATATATGCGGACGAGGCATGCCATTAGCCAGCCCGCGGACTTAGATAGGTTTGATATCATAGCCTCGCCACATAAGTCAAACATATTGTGGATAAAGATACTTTGATTAAATCTAATATTATTGATAAAATAAATTATGAACCTAAATTTCGGCATTATTGGCACGGGGAGTATTGCAGATGGTGCCCATGCACCCGCCCTAAAATCATTAGCAGACTCAACCTTGCATAGCGTCTATAGCGAATCTGATAAACGAGGGAAAGACTTCAAAATCAAGCATGGAGCAATGATAAGTTATACTAATATGCACGATTTTCTAAATGATGGAGATTTAGATGCAGTCATTATTGCTAGTCCAGACAATCTTCACGCGACACAAATCATTCAATGCGCTGAAGCTGGAAAACACATTTTAGTTGAAAAGCCTATGGCTGTAACTGAACAAGAATGTATTGTAATTAAGAATGCTTGTGAGAAAAATAATGTCAAATTAGCCGTTGGATTCAATCTGCGTTGGCATAGTGGTCATCAATTATTACATGATAAAATATGCAATGCTCAGGCTATCGGCGAGTTTCGCCATATGCGTCTGCATTATACATTCCAGCAAAAAGATGCCTCCAATTGGCGAGCCACCAAAGAATTGGGAACATGGTGGTCTTTGGCGGCAACTGGCGCGCACTGCTTTGATTTGGCGTTTTGGTTTGCAGGCAAAAATCGACGTGTGGTGGAGCGCTCAAGCCTTATCAATAATAAGATATGGAATGGTGCCCATGATGATAGTGCAACCGCATGTTTATTATTTGATGACGGACTAACAGTTGAAATTCATTCATCTGTATTATACGCCTCGACATCGCGTTTCGAAATATACGGAACAAATGGTTCAGCTATTTGCGATGATACGCTAAACCGAAAAGGTTCAGGCTCCATTTTTATAAACGATAGGAAAATGGCATATTCGCCGGTTAATACGTATGAAGCGCAGATTAAAAACTTTATAAATACCATTCAAAATCCTGATATTTCTAATCCTGTTGATTATAATACAGGAGCGATAGTTACAAGGGAATTGTTACTATCCGCAAGTTAATATATTTGCATAATACGTATTTATGTGCTTTATGGTTTCTATGATTAATAATGTTGCAACCTCCCAAGATTTCTCTATAGCACGCTCACAGTTTCGCGCGGGTGAGAATGAACCATTAAAATTTGATGGCGTGGGCATTTCAGAGTTAAAAACATTTTTGCTTGTTGGCGCGTTATTAAACGATAAAGGCGCTCTATCGCGAAACGATGAGGCATTTTTGTACGCCTTTATGAGAACCTGTATTGAGCTTGGCTTTAGCGTGAGCTCTAAACATAAAATTAACGTTTGCACGATTCCTGATCATGATTTTCTTTGGTCTGAAAATGATGGCGTCGATGCCGTTCTCTTCTGTAATATATTCAATTGTTCTCACACCACCTTAGAACAAATCGCTTCGGAGACTGAACCCCTTTTATTGCAAAGCGAAGCGTGTAATGTCTCCAATGTTTGGAGCAACGCACTTGAAAATACGGGCGCATGCATTGCAGGTAATGTTAATGGGTCGGTCACTCTGGCAACAGAAAAACTTACAGAAACAAAATGCTTCTTAAAAGTAAAACTCCCGCAGCGCGTTGATATCCAATCTTATGATCTCGATATTGTGGCAAAACCGAACCTTAGGCTGAGTTAAGCGTTACCCGCGACTTCTTGATTTTGTTGGTTCAAATACTGATCCCGATACAACTTTTCAAACGATACTGGCGTTAACATTAATGGCGGAAAACCACTGTTTTGTGTCACTTCAGCAACAATTTGACGTACGAATGGGAAGGCTAATTTTGGCCCTTCGATCATCAATAACGGGTGATGGTTTTTCTTCGGTATGCTCTCGGCTATGGTAATGAAAAGCCCATAAGACAAATTAAGCGCGAACAATTCTTCGCCCTCTTCTGTTTTAGCTGATGCCTCGACACTAAGAACGATCTCGTATGGTTGCCCAGGGACGCCTTCTAAATCTTTAAATTCTTTGCCATCCATGTTGATGTTCACGGATATTTTTGGCGAGATACCAGGCGCTAAGGACAATGGCGCACCAGGTGAGACATGGCTCAAGCTTTTGATATATTGGGTGTGCACCATAATAGGTGATACTTGTTCGGCTTCTGTTTTTTTATTTTCTGTTGTCATACATTATTACTTAACGCCTCTTTACTTGTTCGTCTAGAGGCACCATTCTAATAAACATGTTACCTATGGATTTGATTATATACGCTGGTGTCGCTGCGGCACTCTTTTTTATGCTGTTTCGTATGCTTGGAACGAATGCCGATGAGGGGCCCGTCAAACGCAATCCGTTTGTCGATGCACCTGAAGAGGTTAAGCCCAAGACCAATACGAGAGGCGAAACCGTGGTTAAAGCAACTGAAGTTCACACGCCGCCTCACATGACAATCGATGAATCATCGTCTGTCCAACAAACGCTCTTTCAAATGGCCATCATTGATAAAAACTTTGATGCGGGGCAATTTGTCTCTAATGCCAAAGAAGCCTATCGCATTGTGGTTGAAAGCTTTGCCGATGGTGATAAGAGCACGTTAGAAGATTTACTCGCCCCCCATGTTTATGAGGCTTTTGAAGAGGCTATCAACGCGCGGGACAAAGCGGGCGAGACCATGGACAATGAAATCCGATCTATCAGCAATGCCGACATCACCAGCGCCGTTTTAGATAAGAAAAACAACGCCACAGTGCGCGTGAAATTCACCTCGCAACAAGTCCGCGTCATTAAAGACAAAAATGGTGTGATCCTTGATGGCAATGAGAATTACGCGACCACATTGGTCGATGAATGGTCATTCGCAAAAGATTTGAAAAATTCTGACCCGCGCTGGATGGTGAGTGAAACCGAAGATGGCGATCCGAGCGATGGCCCTGTATAAAATCGTTCTGACAACAGCGTTGCTCGGCTTAACAGCTTGTTCCAATACCTTGCTTGATAATCCTGTTGATATGCCTGTGAGTACCCTTGGGGACAAAGCTGTGATCAAAAAAGTATCTTTTGATGATCTCCCCAATTGGGAAAATGATGATCTCAATGCATTATGGCCTGCATGGCAAAAAAGTTGCGAGGTCATTCAAAAACGTTCTCCACAGGTTGACCTTGGCGCTGATCCACAATGGGGAAAAGTGAGCGATTGGCAGTCCGAGTGCGAAGCTTCAAAAGCATTCGCGGCCAATCCACGCGGATTTTTTGAAACACGTTTTACACCCCTTTCCATCACATCATCCACATCTTTATTCACAGGTTACTATGAGGCCTCACTCGCTGGGTCACCTGTTAAAACCATGCGCTATCAAACACCGATATACGGAATACCGAGTGATTTTGTGACCGCCAATCTCGTTGATTTTTCTGATAAATATGATGGGAAAACCGTTTTAAAAGGCCGTGTAAAAGGTAACAAATTTGTACCTTATGCAAACCGCAGCGAAATAGAAAGCGCGCCACTTGATGCACCCATCATTGCCTATGTCGAAGACCCCATTGGTTTGTTTTTCATGCACATCCAAGGCTCGGGGCGTATTCATTTTGAAAATGGTCAATCCATTCGCGTGGGCTATGCCGAACAAAACGGACATGATTATGTGGCGATTGGTAAAGTCCTTAAAGAACGCGGAGATCTAACCGATGTGTCCTTGCAAACCATCAAGGCATGGATGGCGAATAATCCTGATAAATCCCAAGCGCTGATGAATGAAAATCCATCGTTTATATTCTTTAGAAAACTGGATAACGGAGATGGGCCAATCGGCGCGCAAAACATCGCGCTCACACCGATGCGTTCTATTGCGATTGATAAATCAAAATATGCGTATGGGTTACCATTTTATGTTGAAACAACCGAGCCAGCATTAACGCGTCTCATGATCGCACAAGACACGGGCGGGGCGATTAAGGGTAATGTCCGCGCTGATATCTTTTGGGGCTATGGGGCAGAGGCCGAAGACAAAGCAGGCATCATGCAATCACGCGGACGTTATTGGGCTTTGATCCCGAATTCAATTGTCTCTAATTTCTGAAATGATCGTGCGTAGAAATACGCGAACACGCACAGTCCGAGCCAGTCATTTTGCCACACGCCATATGATAATGATCCAATGATGAACAATCCAACTAATGTCACAATCATGATCGGCGAGGTGGCGGTGCGGAACAATTGAAACCAAACAAATGCCAATCCCAGAGCGCCCATGACACCAAACTCGACCCAAACTTGGATCGCCATATTATGCGGATGCAATGTTTTTTCATCGGCGATAAACACATGGCTGATAGGCAGTTCTATAAATCTAGTCACATCATACCCCCAACCATACCCCCAGTTTTGTACAATGATGCTTGATAACCCATGCCATATTTCAATACGTCCGCCCGTTGACGGATTATTTAAGATGCCAATCGATTGCACGCTCTCCCAAATAAATGGCATTGCAAATGGCAACGCCACAATAATGACAGGACACATAATCATAAAGAGCATACGCGCCCAGCGCTCAAATTTTGTCACCACATACAATAAAGGTAGTGATAAAAGTGCGACCAGAAGTGCCGCTGTCGCCTGAGAATAAAAAAGAACCCCGCATAACATTATATATAAAATTATCGCATTACGGTTTTTGTCACGCTCCATATGAAATGCCATTGTGGCGATGGCCAAAATCGCGATGATCACGAACATGCGATTATAATCCGCCCATTCAATATTGAAATAAGGATTAATACTAATGATAAGAAAGATAACCAATACAAACGGTATTATTTTACGCCACATAAAATGGAATGATTTGAAGTAATTGTTAGGCGTCACAGATAATGTCACAATCATGCCTGCGACCACAAAAAGACCAAGCAATCTTTGCATGAAAAAATCAAGCTGCAGATCAGGAAAAGCCGCCCACGCAATTGATACAATACCGAATAGACCAAACCATAAAGGTACACACCCCGATATCCACTTCGGCCATTGATTGAAGTTACGATAACGCCACACAGCAAGTCCCATGATAAGTGGCCAACCCGCCAAAATCTTTGGTGCAATCAGAAATAAAAATGGGGCGATAATCCAAAGGACCATCACCCACATATTTTTAAAATTAAATAAATTCAGCAATTATTTTTTAGCTGTTTTTTTCGTGGTTTTCTTAGCCACTTTTTTCTTTGCTGGTGCCTTCTTTTTAACAGGCGCTTTTTTAGCAACAACTTTGGTTGTCGCTGGTTTAGCAGTAGCTGATTTCCCGCCTTTTAAAAGGTCACGGATTTCGCTCAAAAGAACAACATCGGCGGCAGGTGCTGCTGGTTTTTTAGCATCTTCTTTGGCTTGCTCTTGCTTCATTTTATTGATGCCGCGCACCATAGTGAAAATCACCAAAGCCACGATCAAGAATTGGATAACAGCATTCACGAATAAACCATAAGCCATAACAGGTGCACCGGCTTCTTTGGCCGCTTCTAATGTCACGTAATTAATGCCATCAAGTGATAGGAACATGTTGGAAAAATCCATACCGCCCATAAGCACACCAATAGGTGGCATAATAACATCTGATACCATTGATGTTACGATCGCTGTGAACGCCGCACCAATGATAATACCAACGGCCATATCAACCACGTTACCGCGGCTTATAAAGGCCTTAAATTCTTGTCCAAAACTTGTGTTCGCCATGTTCTTTTTCTCCATACTTTAAAAAGGTTAAATTATTAAATAAGAGAAAATTGTGTCAGGTTTTATGATTCGGGTCAATCAGTCCGCACTATAACCAAGTACTAGTTCAGTATTTTATAGTAATAATGGCCTTTTACCATGTCATCATTAACCTTGGCATAGGCAGGGTGAATACCCATCAACGTGTACCCTTGACCTTCATACAACTTAATCGCCGCACTCATGGTTTCGCGCACATCCAAATTTATAACTTCATATCCTTCATCGCGTGCAATGGCTTCACCCTCTAATAAAAGAGCTTTGGCTATCCCAGATTTACGAGCCCAAGGTGCGGTGAAATGATGAGCAAATTGTACGGATGTTCTTTGCGCTTCATTATTCAATTGTGGGCGAATAATTTGCAAAGCGCCCGCAATCACACCCTCTAATCGCGCCACCAATAAAATACGATTGGGCACAGCGTTCACACCTTGCCAGTATCGCTCCATAGCCTGGCGCTCTGGCATCTTAACCCATCCAAATCCACCGCCCGCCAATATGGCGCTATCGGCGGCATCGCACAGATCATTAAGATCGGATATTTTGAGTTTAGACGTGATCCGCTCAACGCGAATATCGCGGAATATTTTTGATTTTTCGGGGGCTTTCATAACGCTTTGGTTCATACTTTTATTATACCAAAAAATTCTATACAGAGTCTTAATGATAAAGTGTTATTTATGCTGCAATGCGGAATGTGTAGGGTTGTGCGTAACAGCATGATTAATGCCAAGCATAATTTGGCTTGGATCTTTTACGCTGAGTTCAATGGCCAAGGTTCCAATTCTTCGGGGCTTATATTTGGTAAATAACCCTTTATAAATTGCAGCACGCACCGCCGTTTCATCCATCACCGCCATGAGATCAGTTGGAGTTTTAAACCGCTCTCTTGCCATGAGCGCAGCATTAATAACATCGTCATCATGGCGCATAATAAATTTAATTTTTTGCCAAGGAAGTTGGCGTGTATTGGCGCCCGAACGTTGGTTAAATGGATAAAATGGCAATCCTAAATGCTGGACATCTATTTCTGGAGAATGCCATTCCATAGAAGATTTTGAATGATGCGCGCCAGATATATTAACCACTTTGACATTAAATTCTTCACTTAGAGAATGCGTAGCCTCTTGGGTGAACGGCAAAGAAATCATTAAGGGGATCGGCTCGCTTCGTGTGATATTTTTCCTCTCTCGGCTCGAAAGTGATCGATGCATGACATTATCAATTAAGGTTTGTACGGACGCTAAATTATCCGCTTTGAGTTCAATGACATCACGTTCATAAAAACAGCCTAAGAATGAGACATGAACATCAGCCGTCTTATCCAAATCCCATTGAATTCTACGAATAAGTGACGTGGTTTCCACGTAATCTTGGGCTGATTTGATTGAGATGTTGAGATAATCTTTGTCGCCACGCTTTTGACGACCAATGGCCTTACCTAAATTTTCATGACGCTTGCCTTTAATAAGCGCTCGCGAGTCCTTTTCGTGCGTTAGCCCGTCGCCATTAAGATTGAGAATAAGTGATTTACCTTGCGCCACAGCTTCGCGCATATTTATGCGCTGATGCTCAAGACGCTGTAAAGTTGGGATGGGACAGTTTTTTTCGTGCTCTTGCCCTGGATTGGTTGCAAAATGTGCAGTGCGCCTTAATACATTACCTTTGGTTTTTGACACTTTTCTGAAATGCATTGAGGCCTTACCACATGATGGACATTTCATTTGCCCATCGGGTCTATAACCTTTTAGAAATTTTTTTATAGGAATTACGCCACTAAGGTGACCATCTTCTTTTTCTATTTTAACAAAGGATGACATGACCCAGATATTCTACATTATTATGTAATCTATGTCACGCGTTTTCTGCGGAGCAAAATATAGCTTGCGCCCAATCCTCCATGCTGAGGTTTGGCAATCGCGTGAGAGAGCACAATAGATGGCACTTCATCGAGCCATTGCGGAAACGTCTTTTTAATTTTCGCCACCCCTGTGATGGAACCTTTTCCGTGGATCAAAAGCAAACAACGCCCGCCCGTACCATGTAAATTTTTGAGCGTTGAGAGTAAAACCACGCGCGCATCAGACAAATTATGTCCATGCAAATCAAGCGTGTAATCAATATTCAATTGACCCTTTTTCAAGCGCATTAATGTGCGTGTATCAACGTCTTGCGCCTCTGTTTTAGTCTTTTTGATGGAGGTTTGAATGGGGCGGACAGGCACTTGATTTTGGCTTTTGACATGCACTTTTGGCGCCTCTGTTTCATCCATCATGTCAGAAAAGTCTTGCAGATCATCTGGAACAATAGCGCGCGCTGCATCAAGGGGCATGATCTTTTTTGTGATCAAACGCCATATCTTCTTGTCCTCTTTGGTTAATGATTTTTTCATCTTTTGTAGCTGTCATTCGTATAATAGTTTATAATGATGATCATGTTACACCGTGTCCGTACTTTGTTGCCAGTTTTTTTAATTGCCTTCTTCTTGAGCGCAATAACAGCGCCTTCTTATGCCGAAGATATCAAAAAGAAACCAGAAACCAGAGCCATTAAGGTTTTTACCCAAGGTATGTACGCACCCGACTCGATTTTTTCCCTTATCCCCCAAAGCGGGCAAGAGGCCATTTTACTAAGCTTTTACCGCAATAGTGGCCGTGCGCCCAATTTTGAACGCTGGTCTAAAATGACGAATTTAGCGGTTGAGGCCCCTGATTACGATAAGCCTGTGGTGGCGCTGAATGAACAAGTGCGCTTGCAAACCGCCTATGAAAACACTGATCCCGATGAATTTTTGGTGATCCACGCGCAACTTGATGGCAATAATTATTCTGCCGCGCAAGATGTGATCTTTTTTGAAGAATTTCGCACGGGTGGCACATTACGCCAGAATATTTACGGGGAAAAACTGGCGATTGTGATCCAAGATATTGATAAATTTCAAGCCATTTATATGAATAATGACGATGCGAGCTATTTCTTTAGCGTGCTGAACGCTGATCAAAACACATCTGATCTCAATAAAAACTTGATCGCTGAGATGGTTGTTCGCCCAAAAAATGCGATCTTCTCCAAAGCCGCGCGCGTGGGTAAAAATGACCATTATCTCTTCATCACCGATTTGGCGCAATTAACGCTCTGGCGCGCAGAAGGCAATGGCGACAGACGCGCTCGCCCTTTATGGTCATGGCGTGCACCATGGTATGAAATTGAGGATGATAACGCTGATCTTCTCCAGCTTTACAAGGCCATTAACTGATGGATGTAAAGGCGCCCAGAGGCATGACACCGCCAAAAGGTGCGGAACTTCGTCACACAGAGCGCAGCGATACAGACAATCACATTGATAAAGAGGATATGGATCGTCATCGCCGTGGCAAGAAAAACACGGATGAGTATGAGCGCACCGATATTTATGATGATTTGACCCAAGTGTCGATAAAACTGTTGCGCGGATTCTTACAAGGCTTGCTTGATACGCGTGACAAACTTCATGACACGCGCCGTGAACACGCCATCAAAAGCAATCCAGCCGTTCAGGCCTATCAAACCGCCAAATTTATGGCGCCTGACACGCCGCGCCCAGCGCCAGAAGTGGATGAAAACGTGGAAGTGGTTGGTTTTTCGCGCAAAGAACTCGCCGCCGAAGGTCTTAATCAAGACGAGATCAAATCTCTCATGTCCGCGCTTGCGCATTTGGACACTGCGGGCGTCCATTTTATTGAAATGCAACGCGCCGATAGTTTTCTTATCTCGATAAAAGAGGCTATAGAACGGGTTAGTATTTAATTATATTGACATAGTATTAATGAGCGTGCTAATAATTGGTTACAATCAAAAGGATGTAAACTATGTCGACCGAAACAAGCAAGATCAATACAGTCATTGATGGTGCAGCACGATACTACACATCTGGTACTGGCAACCTGTCCAAAGTACCGAGTAACTTTCTGACCAACGGCGTAATAGCTGGTGTGATTAACTACGTTCTTACGGAGGCGCCTTCTGCTACAACCCAATTTACCATTGTATCATCTGGTGCTACATCTGCTATTGCATTTAGTCTTGCTATGCTATTAATAGCCCCTTCAATGATGCTCATGCTTCCTAAAGGGTTGGGAACAGCTGATCATAAAGAGCACACCAAATCAGATTTGTTGGGTAAGGGGCTTGCGTTGGCATTGCCTTTAATCGGCTCTATAGCTTGCGCCAATTATGTAGCACAAGATTTAAATTCTAGTCACGCAGCAAAACCATTACTATCAATAGTCGGTCTATAATTTAGTTATATTTTAATTCTCGGTTTTGCGAGGGTGACGTAGTCATACCTTATATTTTATTTAACCCTACTCTATAGCCAATTTTTCGACTATGTCAATATATTTTGGCATATAAATTGCACTGTATAAGATATGTTAGAAATCGCGCAATCCAACGCTATCCCTACACCTCAGAGTCAAACAAGTGACTCTAATACGTTTGCCAAGAAAACTTTTGAAAGCGTGATTGATACGGTGAACCCCCTTCATCACATACCCATTATTGGGCAATTATACCGCACAATTTCGGGCGATGAAATATCCCCACAATCAAGTTTCGCGGGTGGTTTTCTCTTTGGCGGGCCATTGGGCGCACTTGGTGCCACGGCGAGCCTTATTATTGGCGGGGTTATTGGTGATATGAGTGGGAATAATGACACGGTTCAAACGGCGTTTAATGCGCATAGTGCCAAAAATTTAGGCGGGGACGCACCCCGGCATCCCCGCATCGACATATCTGATCCATGGCGCTTTAACAGCTAAATGGTCAAAGATGATTTGTACCTATACTATTTTCTAAGAAATTATACGCGTAATGTATGAACCTGTGCTTCAAAACGCTTTGTTTTGCGGCGGTCACGCTTGATTGTTGGGAATGCAAGGATAATCGCACTGCCTTCATGTGTTGCTGTGTCGGCATTTTTAGATTTGCCTGTTTGCATTTTGATTTCTGCATCGCGGAACGAGCGCTCGAATTTCACAAACCACATGAAATTAGCATTTGAACGGTCGCGCACTTCGCCATAAAACCCATCATCTAACAATGTCATGAAGTGATCGATAAGGTAGTTACGGCCAATGTTTGAACGTTTACCAACACTGCGCAAGGCTTCGATGGCTTCGCTGTTTGATGTTTCAATCGCTTCGCTCGCTTCATCACTAGAGGCAAGAAGCACTTGGATCAAAGCGCGATCGGCTTTGCGTGTACGACCTGAATAAAACCATTGATCAAAAGCAGCAATCGCGGCTTTACCATCGCGTAAAGCGCGGAAATCGTCACTTGCACGATGAGCAAAAGCGTAGGCTAAATCAGCCACACCGCTTTTTGATACGTAATCCCAAGCAGTGTTATCGCCCGATAATTTCATTTCCCATGCAACTTGAACCGGTGCACACGCAAGCTCAGCTTGCATAGAACGGTTCAAAAGGATCGCACGATCTGGATTGACCAATAATGCGCGCACATCCACCATTTGCATGGCGCGGATACCGCGAACAATATTAAGGGCTGTTGCCACTACATTTTGCGCGATTGGGATAAAGATGGTGTTTGATGCGTAATCTACATCCATTTGATCAATTATATTACTCGCTTCAATGGCAATGTTATTGTCTGTGGCAAAAGCGATGTATTCACGAGCGAGGTCGCTGTGTTTAAGCATATCCAATGCGTCATCAATGGATGAGCCTTGAACCGGTGCAAATGCATTTTCGCACAACGCGGCTAAATCGTCTGTTAAAGGAAGGCCACATTCTGGATCACCGAGTGTGATAAAACCTTCTGATGTTTCTTTGGCTTGTTTTAAAGCATCTGGGATCATGCTATCGGCAAGATCGGCTTCTAGGCTGTCTTCAAAGCTCATCATGAGTTCGTCATCTGAAGCATCAGCATAAAAATGATTGTCAGAAGCCACAAAGCTACACATCACAGGCGCTTGCCCTTTAAATGTCATAGCTATTTTTGGCTGATTGCTTGAAAGCGCAACGGCGCTCATCATTTCATCTAGTATATTCTTGTTGTCGGACATTTGATGTCTCTCCCTGGTACATGCGTCAATAAAACGGGTTCTTAAGAACCTCTTTTTCTGCGATACATTCATAATGACAAAGAATAGTTAACAAGGTGTGAACAATGGCTAAAAATCCTACAATTCCTTTGATAGCCTTGGTTTTTGGGCGATTTTTATGCGCTAGCACGGATGGTTTTGCAGGCCACTTTCCTTAATCAACGCATCAAGCGCTGAGCGCTTGATCTTGAACGGGCAATGTATCGGCCAATATCTCGGTTGGTTTCAACATGACAGAGCCCTTTTTATCAATCGTTGCCAGCGCTTTGAATAATTTATCACCGATCAAAAAACATCCCTCAATCTCATGGCTCGATTGAATATGAGTTGGCGTGATCAGCGCTTGCAAATTACGGCGCGTGATCAATGTTAATTCCTCGCGCAAAATTAGATCATCAACATTTTGGATGGTCAGAACGCGTCCCGCTTGACCGCGCGTGAACCCGAGATAGAAAAATAAATAATCACATATATTGGTCTTATTCAGGTCTAAACCCGCTTTTTGAACCAATGTTTCGACCACATCCCCACCATATTCGCAAAGGGAGACATCATTATCGATATCAATAATGTAGTGACGCTTTTGTGAAAGATCATCTTCATCGATAATTTCGGCCAGACTTGACGACTTCTTAAAAAAATCTAATTTCCAAGAAAGGCCTTTCCATTTGGCTTTTTCAAGACCTGCTTTTTTGGCCCAATCTTGCGCCGCGCGTGTCTTGAGTAGGTCTGCGTCGCATTGGAGCGCTAGAGGAGGTGTCATCGATATGTCCTTTTGTCGGTTTCATTTAAGAATATGATCTTAGGGGCGCTATCGGGGATGAAGCGCGTTTCGCATAGGATCAACTCTGTGGACAATCATGGGGGAAAATACTTATCCACCCAAGCCTTTTTTCACCCCCACCTTATCCCCATGTGTAAAACTTGGAATCTGTATTGGGCATAGAGTCTAAAGAATCAATTTTTTCAAAGCCCTTAAATATGAAATAGCAGACTCATAGATCTGGGGATAAGGAGTCAGTGCACGTGATTCATATAGATCAATTACAACAATAAATACAGATTAAGACTCTTCATTAAATTAAGATTACTCATCCCTCTTTTCAAACCGACCTAACTCGTGTCAGTGTCCTAACCAACATGAACAACAAAACTTTATCGCATAAAAATATTAACAATTCCTTAATGGGTCAAAAACCTATTTGGCTTATGCGACAAGCGGGACGCTATTTGCCTGAATACATGGACATCCGTCAAAAAATAGGTGGGTTTGTTGATCTTTGTATGAACCCTGATATGGCATCCGAAGTGACCTTGCAACCCATAAAACGCTTTGATTTTGATGCTGCGATTATCTTTTCTGATATCTTGATGATCCCTTATGCATTGGGTCAAAAACTATGGTTTGAAACGGGTGAAGGGCCACGACTTGGTGATCTTAATTGGCATGAATTTGACGCTCAAAAACTTCAACCCGTATACGATGCCATCACACTGACCCGTCAAAATTTAGACGATGAAAAATCATTAATAGGCTTTGCGGGTGCGCCTTGGACATTACTACTTTATACCTTGCAAGGACGCGGTGGTAATGACTTTGTAACCGCACGTTCCATGGTTTATAATGATCTTGAAAATGCTAAAAAACTTTTAAAAATCTTAGAACAATCGGTGATTGAGCATTTGTCTAATCAGATAAAAGCGGGCGCCGATGTGGTTCAAATATTTGATAGCTGGGCGGGTCTATGCCCTGCACAATTGCAAAATGATTTCTTGATTGACCCCGTTAAGAATATCGTTAGCGCGCTTAAAAAACTGCATCCTGATGTGACCATTATTGCGTTTCCAAAGGGCTATAAAGACCTTAATCAATACACAAAAATTATTGGCAATGATGTGGTCGGGATTGATCAGTTTTCGCATCTTACATGGGTTGATAAAGATATTGCGACCCAAGGCAATCTTGATCCGCTGGTTCTTATTCAAGGTGGTGATGTTTTAGAAAAAGCGGTTCTATCAATCTTAGAGAAAACAGAAAACCGCGCCCATATTTTCAATCTTGGTCATGGCATTGATAAAACAACGCCCATCGCCCACGTCGAACAACTTGTAAGATTTGTAAAAGGGTAATTTAAGAAGGAGTACAGTTAGAATATCGAATTGCATTTCCTTTCATATTTGTACAATCTAAAACGCCAGATTCAAGAACTACAGGCTGTACTTTGTGTTGTTCAGGCAGTTGAGTTGAAATAGCCATTATTGTTGCAGCAGCACCAATCAGATATGATCCGGATGTTGTAAATGGTTTACCTGATTCCACAGCAACAACAGTAGCAGCAACAACAGTAGCAGCAGCACCAATAATAGCAACACCCAAAAGAGCAGCACCAGTAACAACAGTAGCACCACCAGGACCAATAGCAGCACTAATAGCAGCATAAGCACCAATAGCCTTATAAACAGCACCAGCACTAATAGTAGCACCAATAATAGTACCACATAACCCACTGCCAACAACAGCCATCAGTAATTTCTTAGTACCGTTATCTTCAAATCCAGTTGTGATTTCACTCATTATAATTTCCTTTGTTTAATAAATATTTAAAACAGACTACATAGTTGTTTTTAATATGTCAATACATATTTTATGACAGTGATGTTATTTATTGTTAAAAATATAACCCATGAAAACAGCGGTCATATTATTTAATCTTGGTGGACCTGATAGCGCCTCATCTATTAAACCGTTTTTGAAAAACTTCTTTATGGACAAAGCCATTATTCCCGCGCCGCGCCCGTTTCGTGATGTGATATCGAGCCTGATTGCCAATAAACGATCCCGCGCAGAGGCTGGTCAGAGCTATGGCGAGATAGGTGGAGCATCACCACTCCTTAAAAACACGAACGCACAAGCGGACGCGCTTCAAATAACCCTTGGTGATGATTTTAAAACCTTTACGTGCATGCGCTATTGGCATCCCATGGCAAAAGATGTTGTGGGGCAGGTCAAAGACTACAACCCAGAGCGCATCATTTTATTACCCCTTTACCCACAACTTTCAACAACCACCACCAGCTCGAGCTACAAAGAGTGGATGAAACATGCTAAAAAAACGGGTCTAAAATCACAAACTTTGGCGTGCTGTTATCCAACGAATGAAGGCTTTATAACAGCCAGCGCGGATAACATAAAATTGAAATATAACGAAATGGTCAAAAATGGTCAAACACCGCGCGTGTTATTTTCCGCCCACGGTGTGCCGTTATTTGTGCTTAAACGCGGTGATCCGTATCAATGGCAATGCACACAAACCGCCCATGCCATTGTTAAAAAACTAAGCATCAAGGATTTAGATTGGGCAGAATGTTATCAATCACGCGTGGGGCCAACCAAATGGACAACGCCGTCCGTTGAGGACGAACTGAAACGCGCCGCCAGTGATAAAACGCCCGTGCTTTTATACCCCCATGCGTTTGTGAGTGAGCATGTGGAAACGCTTGTCGAGCTCGATATTGAATATAAAGACATGGCCGAAGGTTTGGGTATCAAAGGATATGAGCGCGCGCAAACCGTGTCGACCCATCCCGATTTTATCGCAGGGTTAAAAAAGATTGTTCTAAACGCTTTAAAGGACGATAATAACATCCAAGGCGCTGGTAAAAATGGACAATCTATATGCCCACCACAATTCACCGCCTGCGCGTGTCGAAATAATTAGTTATTTTGGAACACAACTCTTAGGCACAAATACAGTGCGTGACCCATCGGGATTTTTTGTGATGACAGGTTTATTTTCCGATGAAGCGCATTTAAAATTAAGACGAGCATCATGCGCTATTGGCGGTGAAACAATAGGCTTTGGATTATTTAATTCGTGTTGATAGGCCACATAACCAGCCGTTAACGGCAGCCCTAAACCAACAGCAACCCCAAATAATTGGCTTATTTTATGTTTTTTTCGATCTACATTTCCACCAACAGCGCCACCAACAACAGCACCAAGAGCAAGAGCCCCAACAGCCCCAAGAGCAAGAGCCCCAAGAGCACCACCACCAACAACAGCCCCAAGAGCACTAACAGCACCAACAGCCCCAAGAGCACCAACACCAAGAGCACCAACAACAACAGCCCCAAGAGCACCAATAGCACCAACAGCACTACCACCAACAGCATCAGCAGCAGTTGAGATTCTATCTTTTAAAATTTGTTCCATATTAATAATCCTTTTTATTTTAATAATGCCAACTCAGCACAATATTTACAATATGTCAATAATTATTATGTCGCAGAGTTGCTGTTTTTGGCTATTATGCTTGTCATGACTTTTTACCTTATTTTAAAAGCCCTACACATTATCGCCGTGATTTCATGGATGGCTGGAATGCTTTATTTGCCGCGCTTGTTTGTGTATCACATGGAGGCTAAATCAAAGGAGACACGCGAGACGTTCAAAACGATGGAGCGCCGTTTGTATAAATACATTATGACCCCTGCCATGATTGGGACGTGGCTTCTTGGCATAACGTTACTCGCACAACAACCGTATTATATGACCCAAGGGTGGATGCACGCCAAATTATTATTGGTATTACTAATGAGCGGTGCACATGGTTATATGGGCGGCTGCGTCCGAAAATTTGCTAGCGATGCCAACACAAAATCATCAAAATTTTACCGTTACCTCAATGAAGTCCCAACGCTTTTGATGATCGTTATTGTATTCTTGGTGATCTTAAAAGGGTTTTGATATAGGAGCGGGGGCAGAAGAAGCAGTTGATATCCTCATAGTATTATGATTTTTATCAATACTACCTAATGTTATTGGTGTTCCTAGTCCCGCAATGACAGCCATTAACGTTATTGCTTTATGAGTTCCAAATCTCGTATTAGCACCGGCACTTATTTGTTTATTGGGCATCCAATTACCTTGTTCGGTTCTATGAGCAATGACTGTTTTTGGAGATGAATTGTAAGCCCAAATCATACCAGAAAGACAAATTATAATTCCACCAGCCAAAGCTCCCATATTAGACCCATCCAGAAAAAGCCCTGCCAAGCCACTTAACGCGAAAGCACCGCTTCCAGTCGAAATTCTATTTTTTGTTACTTGTTTCATCATGATATCCTCTTTAATTTTTTAAGGCGTTAAAACACCAGCGCCTGTCATAACGGGCAATGCAAGGCCTGTTAATCCGCCCAATGTTACAGCCAGTGCATGTGAAGCTAGATTTTTAGACTCTCCACTTGAGCTTAACCCGACCGAGTTTTTTGCAAAAGCACCGCCGAACATTATTAAAACCATTCCAACCACCGCAGCACCTGTTCTTGCGGCACCTTCAAAAGCTATAGGCGTAATTAGAAGCGCAGCAATAGCTCCTATAGCCAGCCCTAGTGACATAGTATTAAAATGATTGCTGGTTCTTTTAATGATACTTTTATTCATGGTAGCCCCCTTGATCTTTGACACCAATTTAATAACAACCTTATTTTAATATGTCAACGCCATTCTGCCCTCTTGACAGAGTATGCTAAAAAGCCCTAAATGGCGTTATTCCCATCAATCCTGATCAGGATAACCCTCTCCCAGCCAGACCTTTTTATTCTTAAAAGATGGCTCAACACATCACAAAACCATAGTAAATTATCACCCTTATGAATTTAAAAGACCTCAAAGCCCACAAACCTAACGAACTCATTGAACTTGCTGAAGAGCTAGAGATTGAGAACATACCCTCCCTTCGTAAACAAGAATTGATGCTCGCCATCCTTAAGCAAATGGCCGATGACGGCGAAGTGTTGCATGGTGGCGGTGTGATCGAAGTCCTTCAAGACGGATTTGGATTTTTACGTTCTGCTGAGGAAAACTATCTTCCAGGGCCCGACGATATTTACATGGCACCCGCCCAAGTTAAGAAATTTGGCCTACGCACAGGCGACACAGTCGAGGGCGAGATCCGCGCTCCCAAAGACAATGAACGCTATTTCGCGATGCTTAACATTGAAAGCATCAACCATGATGAGCCTGAAAAACTGCGCCATCGCATTAACTTTGATAATTTAACGCCGCTTTATCCCGATCGTAAGATCAAGCTTGAGCTAGACGATAAAACAAAAGACGACAACACACAGCGCGTGATTGAACTTGTGACACCGCTTGGTTTTGGTCAACGTGCATTGATTGTTGCCCCGCCACGCGTGGGTAAAACAGTGATGCTCCAAAACATCGCGCATTCAATCTCTGCCAATCATCCCGAAGCCTATTTGATGGTATTGCTTATCGATGAACGCCCCGAAGAAGTGACCGACATGGATCGCTCTGTGAAGGGTGAAGTGGTTAGCTCAACATTTGATGAACCCGCGACACGCCACGTACAAGTGGCCGAAATGGTGATCGAAAAAGCAAAACGTCTTGTCGAGGCCAAACGCGATGTCGTGATTTTGCTTGATAACATCACGCGTCTTGCGCGCGCTTATAACACTGTTGTGCCATCATCGGGTAAAGTGCTTACGGGTGGTGTGGATGCCAACGCTTTGCAACGTCCAAAACGTTTCTTTGGTGCGGCGCGTAATGTTGAACAAGGCGGATCGTTGACCATTATTTCAACATCCTTAATTGATACAGGCTCTCGCATGGATGAAGTGATCTTTGAAGAGTTCAAAGGAACGGGTAATGCCGAGATCGTGCTTGATCGTAAAATCGCTGATAAACGTGTGTTCCCAGCCATTGACGTTCAAAAATCAGGAACTCGTAAAGAAGAATTGCTTGTCGATAAAGCCACATTGCAAAAAATGTGGATATTGCGCCGTATCTTGAACCCAATGGGGACTGTGGATGCGATGGAATTCTTGCTTGGAAAACTTAAAGACACCAAATGCAATAATGACTTCTTTAATGGGATGAACCAGTAAAACTGATTGCTTTACAGCCCTAAAGTTTTAGCCGAGATGGTTAAATTTTCTGCTGGAGTGAGCTCAGGACTATGAAGCGTTGCCCCCGTAAGAGCCGCAGCAGTGGCTGCTGTAACAAAGGCAGTTTTAACAGCATCCAATTTGCGTCCAACAGCAAAAGTGCCTACAGCGCCAGCTAAATTCAATACATATGATACAGCTTCGTGACCTGGACTTTCGATCCCGTCAGCCGCCATGTAAGACCTCATAACGAAACCTACTGCGCACATTATGCCAAAAGCAGTTCCTGCTAGACCGGCGCCTATAATTTTCCCTACATTTGATTGCGAATGATTCATAGCTATTCTCCTGATTAACAAACAGTATACATTATTTTAACATTATGTCAATAAATTATATCCATATACTGATCCTGCAATTACAATCATCACCGCAATTTCCCATCCCAAGCGTGGACGCGGTGTGTAGGTGAATTTATGGGATCGTGCGAACTGCATTTTACCAAAGATTATAATGCCGTGGAACACGATGATGCCTAAGATTGCGCCCACTAATGCCCCAATGATACCGCCGATAAACCATGATAATCCCAGCGTCACGATGACACTGAGCGCCCATGCGAGGATGCGTTCTTTTCTGGTTTGTGCGATGATTTTGGAACGCGCTTTGGTTAATACTTCTTTGCGTGTACGCTCTGATAAACCAATTGGATATTTTTTGGCGACGATATAATTGGCCTTTTTAATCCCGTAATGGAGCACGTTTTCAAGCGCTTCATTGTATAAACGTTTTGCATTATCGCTATATTTATCAAGGAATGTTGGGCAATGATTGATGCGCCCTTTGCGCCCCGCGGCTGTGACATCAAACGCCGCTTTGTCTTTGACTTTGACGATGGTTTCGCACCATGGAATATCGCTCTCAATGCGGTAATAGAGGCTATTTGGATTGCCCTTAATCGTGCGTCTTGTTTCGTCCTCGGACGTGTCAGGTGGACTGGTCATGGGTTTGCCTATGACACTCATGGGTAAGTGTCCTTTTTTGGCCAAAACGCCAATGGCCGCAACGCCCAATAAATGGGATACGGCTCTGGGGGGTTCCGCGCTCATACGATGTGCCTGTACGCGCCATGCGAATGATAGACCCATCACATATTCTTTTTCACCCGATCCACCACACTCACGGCAATGGCTGTGTCCCGTGCCATTACAAGGCTGACAACTTGTGACGCCATGTCCATCACACCGCAGACAACGCGTACGTCCATCGCCACCGCACCACGTACACAAGGGGTCACTTAGATTGCCTTCGCCGCTGTGTCCCTTACCGCGACATTGTCCGCACCACTCTGTGCGCTCGCCTCGACATTGCGGACATACAGATTGCCCTTTGCCATGACATACAGGGCACCCGCCTTTGCCTTTGCCACTGCACGCATTGCATGGATCCTTATAGCCAAAATTGTAATGAAGCCCCGTGATGGGATAAATAGGTCTATCACCCTCTAGCCCCATGGCAGAGCGCTTTAATATTGTGCCTTCAATCACCGCCATGGCCTCAGGGCTTGTCATCAATCCTTCGGCTGCACGTTCAATTTCCTCGGTCATTTCGGCTTTCGAGCCATAAATATGCGTTTTTTGATCTTTGGATTTCGTTGGTTTATCGTCTTGGTCAATGATTAAGCTCAGCTCAAGCAGGCTTTCGAGCTTAAATTTACCCGTTTCTTCACATACGAATTCAATGTCTTGCTTGGTGATCCCGTTGCCTTTGCTGACATAGGCAATCCCGCTCATAATTTTACGAGCTAGCGGTGATGCATTTTTGGGATAAGTATTTTCCATCACTTAGGGCTTAATGCGTTTCATTCTTGCAATATGTCATTAAAAAATATATACCTTTCAATATATTAAGATTATTATTTAATCTATAGACGCCTATTTTGTCAAAACAAGTCAACACGTACGAGGATAAAGTCATGAAAGTCACGATTAATATAGATTGTACGCCCGAAGAAGCTCGTTCTTTTATGGGTTTGCCAGATGTTACCGCCATAAATGAAGCGATGGTAAAAAAAATGACAGAACAAATGAGTGAGATGAGTCCTGATAAAATGATGGCACTTTGGGGTGATCAGATGTCAAAAATGACCAATATGTGGACCAATCAGTCTAATAAGGGTAACAAGTAATTTGGATACGATTTATGCCATAGCCTCTGGCGCTGCGCCTGCTGGCATCGCAATTGTCCGCGTGTCTGGGCCTCTTGCACTGGATAGTTTGCGCAATCTAACGGACGGCGAACCGCTTCCGCAACCGCGCAGTGCCACATTGTTTCACGTGAAACATCCCAAAACGAACAAACATATTGATAGCGCCATAGCGCTCACGTTCCCGCAACCCAACTCGTATACGGGCGAAGACGTGGTGGAATACCATGTACATGGCGGTAAAGCCATCATTGATAGCTTGCTCAATGCGTTGTCCAGCCAAGATCGCCATCGCCCAGCCGAAGCAGGGGAATTCACAAAACGCGCGGTGCTTAACGGCCGTATGGATCTCACGCAAGCCGAGGCCGTGCATGATCTTATTATGGCTGAAACTGAGGCTCAACGTGATCAAGCGCTGGCGCAACACCATGGCGCGTTGGCACGTTTATACGATGGATGGCGTACCGAGCTCACACGTTCGCTTGCTTATATCGAGGCATATCTGGACTTTCCCGATGAAGCGTTGCCCGAAGACTTGCTTGAAACTGTAAAACCATCAATTGAAGATATTTTATCGGGGCTAGAGGCGCATTTGAGCGATCCTAATTTAGGGGAACGCCTTCGTGAAGGCTTCCGCGTGGTGATAGCGGGTGCACCTAATGCAGGAAAGTCGACGCTGTTAAACGCCCTCACAAAACGCGAAGTGGCGATTGTGTCTTCTAAAGCGGGCACGACGCGTGATATTTTGGAAGTTCCGCTTAATTTGGGCGGTTTTCCCGTACTTTTGACCGACACCGCGGGTATTCACGATCAATCGGATGATGATATCGAAATTGAAGGCATTCGCCGCGCCAAAGCCAAACTACAAGAGGCGGATATTCGCATACTCTTACTTGATCCGACGCAGGCCGTATCTGCGCAAATCGAGGATGCCGACATCACCGCGTGGACAAAAGCCGATATTGAAAAATCTCCCCCAGGGGCGCTCCCAATATCGGCTGAAACGGGTCAAGGATTGCCAGAGTTAATCAATGAAATTGTTGCGCAATTAAAGACACGTACCAATAAACGTCAAGGTCTTGGGCCTACACGGGCGCGCCATCGCCGCGCTCTCGAACAAGCATTGTTTCACGTGAAACAATCGCTTAACGCGCAATTGCCTGAGTTACTGGCCGAAGACATCCGTCTGGCCTCGCGTGCTTTGGGCGAAATCACAGGGCGCGTTCACGTTGAGGACTTGCTTGATGTAATTTTCCGTGACTTTTGCATCGGCAAATAATTTTATTTAATATTAAGCGCCATAGTTGCTATAGCTATGGCTGTTGCGGGCCCACCAATGAGCATACTAGTTTTTACACTAGCTTCAGAATATCCACCTAAGTTTGAGATGGCCATATTGCGGCTGCCTTTAGCAAGCGCTCCTGAAATAACTGCAATTATGCCTAACGCAATTGTTCCATTATTTATTCCAGATTCCGCCGCTTTAAATACAGTGGCTCCAGAGTGGAAAAGGCAAACGCCCAGAAACAGGCTTGCTAAAAATTGTTGTGCATGACCAAAGAATCGCGGTGCTTGAGTAACAATATCATCAAACTCTTTATCAATATTTCTTGGGGTACGAGTATCAAATTCAACCATTTTCTGTCCTTAAATCCTTATTGTTTGGTTAGATAATATTGCGGAGATAAGAGATTATGAAGAAATTAGTGACTTTTATCAATGATAAAGGTATATGATCTTATTATGAAACAATTTGATGTTATTGTGATCGGTGGAGGACATGCGGGCTGCGAAGCCGCCGCGGCCAGTGCACGTATGGGCGCTAACACGGCGCTTGTGACGCATCGCCTTGATACAATCGGTGTCATGTCATGTAATCCAGCCATTGGGGGACTTGGCAAAGGCCACTTAGTGCGTGAAATTGACGCGCTTGATGGGATCATGGGACGTGTGATCGATCAAAGTGGTATTCAATATCGCATGTTAAATGCTAGTAAAGGTCCTGCCGTACGCGGACCTCGCGCACAAGCGGATCGCAAGCTTTACAAAAAAGCGATGCAAGACACGCTCAATAACTATGCTAATCTCTCCATCATTGAGGCTTCGGTTGATGATCTCATCATTGAAAACAGTCGCATAGCGGGCATTGTTTGCGAAGATGGACAATCCATATCATCCAAAGCGGTGGTTTTAACCACGGGCACGTTTTTAAGAGGTATAATCCACCGCGGGATGGAGCAAACGCCCGCAGGTCGTATGGGCGATAAACCCGCCATAAAACTTGCTGAAACCATTGAAAAACTTGGTCTACCAATGGGGCGTCTTAAAACGGGCACTCCGCCACGCCTTAATGGTAAAACGATTGATTGGTCGCAATGCGAGGCGCAATCTGCGGACGATGTGCCTGTGCCCTTCTCGTTCATGAATGATCGTATTGATATTCCGCAAATCGATTGCCACATCACATACACGACGTTAAAAACACACGATATTATTCGCGAGAACTTGAATAAATCCGCCATGTATAGCGGTAATATTGAAGGCGTTGGCCCTCGTTATTGTCCGTCCATTGAGGATAAAGTTGTTCGTTTCGCCGATAAAGATCGCCATCAAATATTTCTCGAACCAGAAGGTTTAGACGATGACACTGTCTATCCTAACGGCATCTCAACATCACTGCCAATTGACGTCCAAGACGAGTTTTTACGCTCTATCAGAGGCTTAGAAAATGTTGAAGTGTTTGAATATGCGTACGCCATAGAATATGATTTCGTTGACCCAAGAAGCCTTAAAAATACACTGGAAAACAAGGCTCTGAGCGGTTTATACCTCGCAGGTCAAATTAATGGCACAACGGGATACGAAGAAGCCGCCGCGCAAGGCCTTATGGCTGGTTTCAATGCGGCGCGCGCGTCCATGAACAAAGAACCAGTCATTCTTGATCGCGCTGATGCGTATATTGGCGTGATGATTGATGATCTGATCACACAAGGCGCACCAGAGCCCTATCGAATGTTTACCTCACGCGCTGAATATCGACTACGTCTTCGCGCAGATAATGCCGACCAACGCCTTACAGATATTGGTCTTGCGTGGGGCTGTGTGAATGAAACGCGTAAAGAATTATGGCTTAATAAGAAGGCTAAACTTGAGGCCTGCGCCACGATTTTGACCAATCTTGAGGCAACGCCGAATGAGCTTGAAAAGCAAGGCATTAAAGTCAAACTTGATGGACAACGTCGCAACGCTTATGAGCTATCACGTCAATTTAATTGGGATGTTTTGGCCACCATATGGCCAAAAATCAATGATTTTGATGGTGATATTCTTGAACAAATACAAATAGATGCACAATATGAATCCTATTTGGTGCGCCAGAATGCTGACATAGCCGCCTACCGCAAAGATGAAGAATTATTACTCCCAGGCAACCTTAATTATAAAGATATTGGTTCTTTGTCTAACGAGGTGCTTGTTAAACTTGATACCGCAAAGCCAGCCACGCTTGGCGCGGCAGCGCGTATTCCTGGCGTCACCCCTGCGGCGCTTGTGGCGTTAATGCGATATGTCCGAAAAAGCGCTTGATCTTTATAAATCTGAGTTGGTCCGCTGGAATAAGGCGATCAATCTTGTGAGTCCCAAAACAATTGCAGACATTGACGTGCGTCACATTAAGGATTCGCTTCAATTGGCCCAATACATCCCTCAAAACAAAATTGTTATGGATTGGGGTAGTGGCGGCGGATTGCCAGCCTTGGTCATCGCGATTATGCGATCAGACCTTTTGGTACATATGTGTGAAAGTGACAGTAAAAAATCGGAATTCTTAAGACATGTTTCACGTGAAACATCCATTGAAACGCACGTCCATAATTGCCGTATAGAAACGCTTGATCCATCAGAGGGTAAACCTGATATCATTACCGCCCGCGCCCTTGCCCCACTGGATCAATTGCTGTCTTGGATGACGCCATTTGCTAAATCGAATAATAGTCTTGAAGGTTTATTCCTCAAGGGTGAGCATTGGCAAAATGAGCTCACAGACGCACAATCGAGCCATCAGTTCGACTATGATGTTTATCCCAGCGAAACGGATAAAAAGGCGAGGATAATTCATATCAAAAACTTGACTTAAACCGTTGATATGGCGCAGATTGAATTATGACTAGAATTCTGGCAGTGGCCAATCAAAAAGGCGGTGTGGGTAAAACCACAACATCAGTTAATCTCGCAACAGCGTTGTGCGCTGTGGGGTGCAACGTTTTACTCATTGACTTGGACTCGCAAGGTAACGCCTCAACGGGTCTTGGAATGGGTCAAGAACAACGTCAAAAAAGCAGTTACGATCTCTTTTTTGATCGCAGCATTAATGTGACCGATTGGGCGCAAGATACCAAAGTGCCCAAGCTTTCCATGATCCCTGGATCAACCGATTTAGCAGGCGCTGAATTAGAGTTGGTTGGTGAAGAAAACCGTGAATTTCGCCTCAAAGAAATGCTTCAAAAATCCAAAGATAATTATGATTATATTATCCTTGATTGCCCTCCATCTCTTTCGCTCATAACGCTTAATGGATTGGTTGCCGCGCATGCGGTGCTTATTCCCTTGCAGGCTGAATTTTATGCGCTCGAAGGTCTGTCGCATTTAACAAAGACGATTGATCGCGTGAAAAAAACACTTAACCCTCAATTGGATATTCAAGGACTTGTGCTCACAATGGTCGATAATCGTAACCGTTTGTCAGAGCAGGTTGAAGCCGATGTTCGAAAGCATTTCGGTGATCTTGTTTACAAGACAATTATTCCGCGCAATGTACGGATGAGTGAAGCGCCATCTCATGGTTTACCCGCGCTCGTGTATGATCTCCATTGCAAGGGATCACAAGCTTATTTATCGCTCGCGAGAGAGCTTATCAAGCGTGAACGCAAGCTCCGCGATAATGAGAGCTTGGTGGCTTAAGTGGTTGGCAATCAACAAAAAAAAGGTTTAGGTCGCGGTCTATCCGCCTTGTTCGGTGACGATGAACCAATTGGTACAGATTTATCTTTATCAGCGTCTCGTAAGTTTAAAACGGTGCCTGTCTCTAAATTAAAGCCATGTCCGTTCCAGCCACGCCGTAATTTTGATAGTAAATCCATTGACGATTTAGCAACAAGTATGAACACACACGGCGTTCTACAGCCATTATTAGTGCGTTCCACAGATATTGAAGGCGAATACGAGATTGTGGCAGGTGAACGCAGATGGCGCGCCGCGCAAAAAGCCAAGATACATGAATTACCCGTGGTGATCCGTGATCTAACCACTGAAAATGTCTTGCAAATTGGTCTCGTTGAAAATCTACAACGTGAAGATTTAACGCCATTAGAAGAGGCCGAAACATATAAGCGGTTAATTGAGGAATTTGGTTACACTCAAGATGGTTTGGCAACGGTTATTGGTAAATCACGCCCTCATATTGCCAATATGATGCGTTTATTATCCTTGCCAAAAGACGTACAGACGCTTGTGAATAATAATTCATTGTCGGCGGGACACGCACGTACGCTGATAGGCAATGATCGAGCGTACGAACTCGCACAAAGAGCTATTAAAGAAAAATTAAGCGTACGTGAATTGGAGCGCTTGACGCAGATCAAACAGGTACAATCTAAATCAAGTAGCGCGAAATCTAATAAAAGCTCTAAAGGCCCTAATATTAAGGATTTAGAACAGAAAGTATCACGTCATTTGGGTAGCAATTTTACTGTGAATCCGAATAAAAAAGGCGGCGGTAAAATTGTGATCGATTATACCGATATGGCACAGTTCGATATGATTTTTGAAAAATTAATTAAATAATTAAGCCGTACGTCTATGCATTTTAGGCGACATGTTTTCAATAAGCCATTGTCCAAAAATATCAGATGTTAAATCAGTGCCGTACGTTTTTAAATCGGTTTCAAGATCAATCATATCCGATTGCAAGCTTTGAATGGCGTGCAAATCCCATTGCATAAGCTGGTTACGGAATTGACGCTCAAGCTTAAAGAATATAGGGGGTTGCAAGGATTTGATCGCTTGATCCATGCCTATGCCATTATTGACATTAAGCTGTACGCGTTCAAGTTTTCGTGCGTGGTTTTGAAGGCTGCGTAAGATCAACATGAACGGCACATTTTCAGTTAAAAGCACATCTAACGCACGGAACAGCACTGACCAATTTCCATCAAACGATGCGTACACCACGTCGTCAATATTTTGACCTGCTAAATCAGGGACTGCGACACGTACGTCATCAAATGTGATGAGTTTTTGTGTAGCACCTGCGTATGTAATCAGTTTTTCCAATTGGCGGCGCGCCAACATGCGATCGCCCACAAGGTTTTTGGCCAAATACATGAGTGCGTCTCGATCACAGCCATAACCAGATTCACGCAAATAAGTGCCGATAAATTGTGAGATTTGCTGTTCATCTTCGACATAGCAAGGCAGTGCCACGGATTGTTTGTCTTTTTCAGCCAGTACGCGTAAATGCGATTTGGGCGCGAGATTGCCCGTGGTCACAATGATTTTAACATCGGTATTATTGAGCGCTAAGGCTTCTTTTAGTGTTGGCGTTAAGTTATCGCCCGCACCCGATATTTTAACAACGCGTTGTGCAGGTCCAAGCAGTGACATGGCCGAAAGCTCGTTGAGCAAAAGCGATTCATCGTCCACAATATCCGATGCTGAGAGGGAAGTAATGGCCATAGGATCAGTCGCATCATCTATAAGTTTTGGGATGAGATCGGCGGCGCGTTCTTGAACAAGTCCGTTTTCAGGGCCGTAGACGAGGATGAAAGATAGCGCGCGGTCTGGTTTGGCGAGGAAAGGCGCAATATCTCGGAATCCTAGTTTCATGGGCGCGATTTGATGGCCAAGAGGCTATGTGTTTCAATTTGGCGCGCAAGATCATTAATGGCCAAACTGAGCGCATTATCACGCGATACGTTCGTGCCATATTGCGAGAGAAGTACGTTATAAGACGTACGGGCAACAATTTGGCGATCCAATACGGTTTTATCATCTTCATAAAGGCGCAAAGAGCCTAATACAGTCAATTGGCGACGTGTGGATGTGTTGTCAGGGGCGATACCAAGATCAACCTCTGTTACGCGTAGATTTTCGACTTTGAGATCAAGTGCGCCCGATTGGGATGATGTCCCAAACCCTCGATCGAGTAGATTATTGCGCAAGAGCTGACCTGTACGTTCTGGGATAGGACGTACGGTGATTTGTGAAAGTTCGGTAGATACATTCTTGGTGCTGTAAACGGGCGAAAATCCGCACGCGCTTAGGGTCAAGATTAGTAAAGGTAGGAGGAGTAATTTAAGCTGCATCGGACACCACTATGTTCACAATTTTCCCAGGGATAGCGATGATTTTACGCACCGTTTTTCCGTTCAAATATTTGGCGATATGATCGTCATTCATCGCCTCTTTTTCAAGAGTATCTTTGTCAATATCGGTGGGAACAGTGATTGTACCGCGCACTTTGCCGTTTATTTGTACGCCAATTGTGACGTTTTCATCAATCAAATATGCCTCATTAAATGTTGGCCAATCGGAGAGATAAAGGGGTGTTTTATGACCGAGATTCTCCCACAATTCTTCGCATAAATGGGGAACAATAGGAGAGAGTAATTGCACAATGGTTTGGAGCGCGTACGTGTATGCGTCATCATCCATGCCGACTTGTTCAGCCATGTTATAAAGCTCGCGGATACGCGCCACAGATTTATTATAATGGAAGTTTTCAATATCGTCCGATATGCCGGATATGGTTTGATGGGCTTTACGTGCCAGCTCATTATCCACATCATTATCCACAGGTTTATCAACGATATCTTGCACAGAGCGATATAATTTATTGATAAAGCGCCACGCGCCATCAAGGCCCGCTTCTGACCATTCCAGATCACGATCTGGCGGGCTGTCGGATAGAATGAACAAACGGGCGGCATCTGCGCCATAGCTTTCAAATATATCGGTGGGATCAATCACATTTTTCTTGGATTTGGACATTTTAATGACCGCGCCCGCTGTGACCTTGAGATTTGATCCTTTTTCACTTAACGATCCGTCATCGTTTTTGATGATGTCGGAGGGAAACACCCATTTATCATCCGCGTTTTTATAGGCGCGGTGATTGACCATGCCTTGCGTGTAGAGACCCTTAAACGGTTCTTTTATGTCCAAATACCCACAATGTTTCATAGCGCGGGTGAAGAAACGTGCGTAAAGAAGATGCATCACCGCATGCTCGACACCGCCAATATATTGATCCACGGGTAGCCATTTATTGGCCTTAGACGCTTCAAACGGTTTGTTTTCATTGCGCGGATCGGTATAGCGTGCGAAATACCACGAGCTTTCAAAAAACGTGTCAAATGTATCCGTTTCGCGGATCGCAGGCTCGCCCGTTTCGGGGCATGTCGTATGTTTCCATGTTGGATGATTATCAAGTGGATTGCCGTGCTGGGAAAAATCCACATCATCGGGCAAAGTAATTGGCAATTGATCTTTTGACACGGGGACACAAGCCCCATCAGATGTGCGATACACCACAGGGATCGGGCAACCCCAATAACGTTGGCGTGACACGCCCCAATCGCGCAGGCGATAATTGGTTTGACCTTCGCCAATGCCCATTTTTTCCATGCAAGCGATGATCTTTGTAATGGCTTCATCAGATGTGAGGCCATCCCATTCGTCAGAATTAACAAGCGTGCCTTTGCTGGTGAACGGTTTGCCGTCTTCAAAGCCAGCGCCCGTGATAACGGGGCGAATTGGCAGGCCGTATTTGGTGGCGAAATCAAAATCACGTTCATCGTGGGCAGGCGCGGATTTCACAGCGCCCGTTCCGTATGTGTAGATCACGAAATTACCGATATAAACGGGCATGTCCTCGTTCGTGAAAGGGTGGCGCACAGTGTAAGGCGTTTTAAAACCTTTCTTTTCGGCGCGTTCAATCGCCTCTTCACTTGTGCCCATTGTGCTACATTCTTCTAAGAAAGCTTCGGCATCTTTATCCGTTTCGGCAAGTTTCAAAGAAAGAGGATGTTCAGGGGCAAGTACGGCAAAGCTCGTGCCCATGATGGTATCAATGCGTGTTGTGTAAACGGGTAGTTTTTCATCGCTTGCAAGATCAGGCCCAGAGATATCAAAGCTAAAGGTTATGCCCTCAGATTTGCCAATCCAATGTTTTTGCATGGTTTTTACGCGTTCTGGCCAATCGGGCATGTTATCCAGTTCTGATAATAACTCGTCGGCAAATTGCGTGGTTTTTAAAAACCATTGTTTTAAGTTTTTACGCTCGACAGCCGCGCCAGAGCGCCAACCTTTGCCATCAACCACTTGTTCGTTGGCCAATACTGTGTTTTCAACAGGATCCCAATTCACCGTGGATTCTTTTTGGTAGGCGAGGCCGTTTTTAAGAAAATCAAGGAACATGGCTTGTTCGTGTTTAAAATAGTCAGGGTGACAGGTGGCAATTTCTCTGTCCCAATCAAGAGATAGACCCATAAGTTTCAATTGACCGCGCATCACGGCGATGTTTTCATACGTCCATGTGGCGGGCTGTGCACCTCGTTCGATGGCGGCATTTTCGGCAGGCAAACCAAACGCATCCCAGCCCATTGGATGGAGCACATTATAGCCTTTTGCGCGTTTATAGCGCGCCACAACGTCGCCAAGTGTGTAATTGCGGACATGCCCAACATGGATTGCGCCCGACGGATAGGGAAACATTTCGAGCACATAAAAAGGCTCTTTATCGGAGTCATCATCCGTTTTAAAAGCGTTGTTATCATTCCAAATTTTTTGCCATTTGGATTCGGTGGCGCGGATGTTGTAGCGATCATTATCGGATGTGTCAGACATAACCCTACACTAGCGTTAGTGGCAACAAATCCGCAACCGATTTTTTTGGTTAAGCGTGCTCATTATCTTTAAGAAAATCTAAATCTTCTCGCGTGATTTTCTTGCGCATACGTGGTTTATCACTACCCGAATTCGTTTTGCGCAACATTGGCTTTTTATAAACAGTGTTAGGTTTTCTGGGCTCAACACCTTCAGGCATTTCGGCCACATCTGTTTTGGCGGTATATTCTTGCGCATCATCTTGTGCCACAACACTTTGTAAATCATCAGGATGAATAGGTTCGCCTATTTGTTCTTCGGCGCCAATATCATAGTCTTTGAGAATGTGAAGAATTTTAACAAATCTATAAGGGTCTCTTAAAATGGGAAGATCGTAATCATCCACAAGTCGCGCATCTAGGTGGATTTGTCCATAGCTGAACATGCGTCCCAACACGAGTTGGTTAACGTTGGCGGCTTCAACTTCATCCAGTTCAATTTCGTGCACTCTAACCATCACAAGGCCTTTTTTAACGACCATGCGGTGGCTGGTGAGCAGTACTTTAGTACAAATATAATGAATGGTGTCTTTGATAACCCACAACAAACCAAAGCCAATCATCAGCCATGGAATAAAGCGCACCACATCATAAAACCAATATACCAATTCATTCGTGGCCTCGCCAGCAACAGCGCCAATGCCAGAGCCAGCTTGGTCAACGGGACGAACAAATAATCCGCCTTCGTTCATATAATCAATCATTGAAAAGGCGGCAAAGGCCAAAACAAGGCAAAAGAAGAGGGAATTGACCATGGTGATCCAGTGGACGCCGCCAAAATAATAGACGCGTTCATGGGGGCCGAGCATTTTTTTATAATTATACATGTGTGAGGTAAACCTTTGGGTGATTGAATTAGTTCCTTTTTATACATGAATGGACATTGCAATCATAGATGAATATAGACACTATACTGTTCCATGGAAAAAATGTTGCTCGCTCAAATCATTATTTTATCAGTTGCGGCCATTATGTCGCAATGGGTGGCGTGGCGTTTACGTTTACCAGCGATTATATTTCTTTTAGGGCTTGGTTTTTTGCTAGGGCCTATCACAGGCATTATGAAGCCAGAGATATTATTTGGTGAGGCGTTGCATCCTTTCGTATCGGCGGCAGTGGCCATCATTCTATTTGAAGGCTCATTACAATTAAATTTGCGCGAACTCCGCGCGGCGCGGCGCAGGGTGAGACAAATCATTATTGTGGGTGCCCCTTTGGGGTGGGCGGCGATATCGGCGGGTGCTTATTATATAGCAGGGCTTAGCTGGCCAGTCGCGGTCACATTGGGCGGTATGCTCATCGTGACAGGGCCAACGGTTGTGATGCCAATGCTTCGTCATGCACGGCTTAAAGAAAACGTTGGCTCAACGCTCACGTGGGAATCGATTGTGAACGATGCGGTGGGCGTGATGTTTGCGGTGCTCGCGTTCGAATATTTCTCGTCTCATACATTTGGATCGGGCAGCACCAGCTTTATCATTGAACATGGGTTAATCATTTTGGGTATTATCGGTATTTCATTCGCATGCGCATACATGATCACCTATTTATTTGAACATGGTTTGGTACCAGAATATCTCAAAGCGCCGTTCTTATTAACATTCGTCCTCGTGCTGTTTTATTTGTGCAACACATTATTATATGAAAGCGGTTTAATCGCCGTGACCGTACTCGGCGTGACGCTCACCAATGTGTACGAGCATTCCATCGAAGAATTAAAACGATTTAAAGAAACGATCACATTATTATTGGTCTCTGGCGTGTTCTTATTGCTCACGGCTGATCTTGATCTACACGCGATGCTCGCGATGGATTGGCGCGCCTTGGTATTTGTGGTCGCATTGTTGCTCATTATCCGTCCGTTGGTTGTGGCGGTATGCTCCATTGGCACGAAAGCCACATGGAAAGAAATATTATTCATGGGCTGGATTGCCCCGCGCGGTGTTGTGCTCGCCGTTTTGGCAGGTGTCTTGGGCCCGCAACTTGTGGGCGCTGGGTTTGAGGATGGTAATAAAGTATTGCCCATCGCGATCACGGTTGTGATTGTCTCCGTGATTGTCGGCAGTGTGCTCATTGACCGTTTGGCCGCCAAATTTGGCTTGGCACATGAGGCAGGGCGCGGATTGGTTATTGCAGGTGCCCATCCTTGGTCGTTGCAATTAACGGAATTATTACATTCTAAGCATATCCCCGTGTTACTCGTGGACAATAGCTATGTGGCTTTGAAGCCTGCTCGCCTAAGCGATGTGCCCTCTTATTATGGGGATATTTTATCGGATGAGGCCGAACACGAAATACAATTCCATCAATATCACGCGGTGCTAAATGCCACATACTCGCAAGCCTATAATGCGTTTGCCACAGATACATTGGGACGTGAACTTGGGCGCGAACGCGTGTTCCGCGTAGGGCTTGAGCGCGCCGAAAAATCATCACGCACCAAATTTTCAAAAGCATTGGCGGGCAATCGCTGGGGGTCATCCGATTTGACCATTGAGAAATTGGAACAGTTATTTGAGGCTGGCTGGCGTTTCAAAACGCGTAAATTGTCATTCCACGAAGGCTCAACCGATAGCCTTGATATCCCACAAGAAAACGACGCACGTATGATTTTGGGTGTGCTCGCTAAAGGTGAGAGTGTTGAGTTGTATAGCGCGGATCACGTGTCACGCAAAATCACACTCCGCTCAGAGGACTCGCTCATTATCTTTGAAAAACGGGATGAGCTGGCCGAAGCCAAAAAAATTCAAGGCAAAAAAGCCGATTCCGAGGCCCGCGCCGAGGAAGTGACCGAGGCTAAGAAAGACAAGACTAAAGCTTAAGAGCTTATTTCTTATTACGTTGAAGAGTGGCCACACGCAATTCACGGGCGCGTGTTAAGATCGCATCCTCTAATTGACGGTTGGCGGCCTCGTCGCTTGGTGCATCCACCCAGTTTGATCCTGATTTCGTTTGACGGAACAAGCGCGCACGCACGTTATCGGCGCGCAGTTCACGACCCAATATATAAGCATTCACTTTAAAGCGTTCATTTGGCGCACCCGCATTGGAATACCAATCCGTAATAATCGTGCCACCAAAAGGATCAGCCGTGGTGATCGGCATAAAGTTAATCGCATCAAGAGACGCACGCCATAACAAGGCGTTCACGCCAATGCCTGCGCCGCCTTGGTCATCATTTTTATCTTTGTTAGAAAACAGCTCTAATCCACCTTCGCCAAAAATACTTTGGGATTTATTATAAATGTTGTTGCTGCCACCCGTGGAAGCGCGGTCAGCGCCCGTAGGGTATTTGGCTTCGCTATTGGCACCGCAGGCGCTGATAAGAAGTATGGATGATAAGGCTACAAAAGAATAAAATGTTTTCATGAAAGTGATAATAGGGCGGGTTTATTATAAAGTCATCATTAAATCTGCGGATTTATTCACAAAGTGTGGATACGAATCACGGTGGTTTTGAAAACCTCTTAGCGCACTTATGAAATGAGCAAGAATACTGTATTGGCATCGCGATGGTGTGGGTGTATACTTCCAACAGCAATGAAATCAAAGGTCTTAGCCATTGTTGCAAAAATGCAACGCGTGTGATTTTTTTGCATCATTCCCCTAGAAATCGATCAGAACTTGCCTGATAATGAATGTATTCGGATTTGTTCGGATGTAAATTAATCTTTCGTGGAGGAAAAACATGAAAAAAATCTTACTTTGCGGTGTTGCTGCCCTTGCTGTAGCTGCTGCTTCTCCTGCCAAAGCCGAAGGCATTGACCTTGGCCTAGGTGGTTACTTTATCGGTTACGGTGTTTACACTGACTCTGATAACGACGATAACCTACGCTCTTTCGATTTCCGTAAGGAAACTGAAATTCACGTGAATGGTGAAACAACTCTAGACAACGGTCTTACAGTTGGTGCGCACATTGAATTAGACGTTGATAAATCAGACGACCTTACTGGTGGTACGAATTCAACAATCATCGAAGAATCATATATGTATCTTTCTGGTGGTTGGGGTCGCGTAAACTTTGGTCAAGAAGACGGTGCGTCTTACTTGTTACAAGTTGCTGCTCCTTCAGCTGATGATAACATCGACGGTCTTCGTCCTGATATCAACACGTTTGATCTTGCAAACATCCTTAACGGTACACCTTCAGTAGGTTCTAGCGTTCTTGATTATGCTTCTGATCCAACAGCGTATAGCAACAAGTTGACTTATATCACACCATTGTTCAACGGTTTCCAAATGGCTGCCTCTTTCACACCTTCTGTGAGCGATTCACCAATTGATTCTGAAGCTGCTCGCGTAGCTGACAACAATGCTGGTCAATTTGATACAGCCTATGAAGTTGCTGGTCGTTACCAAGCTATCTTCTCTGGTGCTGACGTAACATTCGGTGCTGGTTATGCTTCACTTCAAACAGAAGCTGATGCTGCCACAACACTTATTGGTTCAGATGACCAAGACGTGTTTAACGTTGGTGCACGCGTAGGCTTTGACGCTTTTGGCGTTGGTGTTTCTTATGTTGACGACAATAACGGCGTTGACACAAACGGCGACACAGACATCCTTGTTGTTGGTACAGACTATGTAACAGGCCCGTTCAAATTCGGTCTTTCTTACTATGACCGTACAGACGAAGCAAATGCTGCTGGTACTACTTTAGGTACAACAGGTAGCGTAGGCGACGTTGATACAACTCGCTGGACAGCTGGTGTTGGTTACCAATACGGCCCAGGTATGAGCTTAAACGGTTCTGTTGCTTATGTTGACATCGAAGATGATGCAACATCAGGTGATGGTTTCCAAGTTGGCTTGGGTACACGCGTAGACTTCTAATTTAAAAAGTTTACCTTAAAGTTTTTAAAAAGAGCGGGTTTTCCTGCTCTTTTTTATTGTCTAAAGTTCAGTGATGAAGCAACGCTTAAAAGACATCAGAACTCGTATTGAACAAGCGTGCACATTTGCGGGTCGTGATCCATCAAGCGTTACACTCATCGCTGTTACTAAGAACCGCGATGTTGATGTTATCAAAAAACTTATTGATCATGGCGTCACCCATTTTGGTGAAAACCGTGTGCAAGAGGCGCTTGATAAATGGCCTGATCTCAAAACGGATGCATTAAACCTCCATATAATAGGCCCCTTACAATCCAACAAAGTGAAACAGGCCGCCACACTTTTTGATGCGCTTCATTCGCTTGATCGACCCTCATTATTAAAAGCTATGATTAATGAAAACTGGACACCACAATGCTTTGTGCAAGTCAACACAGGCGCCGAAGACCAAAAAGGCGGCGTATTACCAAACGATTTGGATGCGTTTTTAAGCGATATTCCCTTTGATGTAGCGGGATTAATGTCCATTCCCCCCAAAGATGAGCCAGCCTCGCTCCATTTCGCGCTCTTAAACAATCTCGTTAAGGCTAATCAGCTGACCGCCTTATCGATGGGGATGAGCGAGGATTTTGAGGCGGCGATTAAATGCGGGGCCACGCATATCCGCCTTGGTCGTATTTTATTTGATGATCTGTAGATTTGAGCTAGTGTTATAGCCATGAAAGAATTGAATTTAACCCATAGGGCACCCATTATCCATCTTGTGTCTGATGCCACGGGAGGCACTTTACAAGGACTCACGCGGGCATGCCTCACGCAATTTGAATTGAGTGAGCTCCCCATAGAACGTTTTTGGAATTTGATCCGTAGTGAGGAACAACTCGATAGCGTGATTGAAAACATCATCAATAGCCCAGGGCTTGTCTTATACACTTTGGTGGATGATAAGTTGGCTAAAAAACTCAAAAAAGCTTGCCGTGCAAAAGACATTCCGTGCGTTTCTGTACTTGAACCGATTTTAAAAGGTCTATCGGGCTTTTTCAAAAAAGAAGTGGCTGGGCGTCCAGGGGGACAATACCGTCTTGATAAAGATTATTTTGATCGTATGGATTCGCTTGATTTTGCGCTCCATTATGATGACGGACAAATGATTAAGGGCATCGAGGAAGCCGATGTCATTTTGGTGGGCTGTTCACGCACATCCAAAACACCGACATCCGTTTATTTGGCGCATCGCGGGGTCAAGGCCGCCAATATTCCATTCGTGCCTAATGTGCCATTCCCACGCGAAATCGCGAGCATGAAACAACCGCTTATCGTTGGGTTAACAGAGTCACCCACCCGATTGGCCGAAGTGCGCCGCGCCCGTTTAAAAACCGAGGATGGAAGCGTCGATCCTCGTCTTCAAGATTCTGCCTATTTGGATCTCGAGCATGTGGAACAAGAAATGCGTGCCGCGCGCCGTTTATATAGCGAGTATGAATGGCCGATGATTGATGTGACGCGCCGTTCGGTGGAAGAAACTGCGGCTGAAATTATGACGTTGTTAACCATGCATCGCCCAGAATTGAGGTTTTTAGCATGAGCAAAGTCATTGGTATTACAGGACTAATTGGTACAGGAAAATCCACGATAGCCTCTATTTTACAAGGGTTGGGCGCACCTGTGCATGACGCCGATGCCATTGTTCACATGCTTTATGAAGATAAGGCTATAACAACATTAATCGCAAATGAATTTGATATGGACGAGGCGACATTGACCCGTGAAAAATTGATGGATTCATTAAGAAATGACGCTAAAAAGCGCGCTAAGTTAGAAGGCATACTTCACCCACTTGTGCGCCAATCGCAATTAGACTTTCTTCTTGTGAATAAAGACAAAAAAATATGTGTGTTGGATGTGCCATTATTATTTGAGACCAAAGCAGATGCGATATGTGATGAAGTGTGGGTCACGACATGTTCACGGGACACGCAAAAAGAGCGTGTTTTAAAAAGAACAGGATTCACGGCGGAAAAATTTGACACGATTTTGGCGTGGCAAGGGGGCGATACGTGGAAAAAAGAGCTCGCCACGCATGTGATTGATACGGATTTGCCAATGAGTGAGCTTGAAGAGCACGTACATAGGCTGTTAGGATCATGTTCATGAGAGAAATTATTTTCGATACCGAAACCACAGGGTTTGAACCTAGTGAAGGTCACCGCATTATTGAGATCGGTTGCATTGAAATGATTGATGGTTTAGTCACGGATAATACATATCATGTGTATCTTAACCCAGAGCGTGATGTGCCAGCCGACGCGGTGGCCGTTCATGGCATTACAAACGAATATTTAAGAAATAAGCCCGTTTTTGCCGAAGAAGTGGGCAATTTCCTTGATTTCATAGGTGAAGATAGCATTTTAGTGGCGCATAATGCCAAATTTGATATGAATTTCGTCAATTATGAGCTAAATACTCTCGGATTTGATCCAATATCGAACAAAAGGGTGGTTGATACGCTCCAAATCGCCCGAGAGAAATTCCCTGGATCGCCAGCGTCTTTGGATGCGTTGTGCCGCCGTTTTGAAATTGATAATTCGAACCGTGACCTTCATGGCGCTCTTTTGGACGCCGAATTATTGGCCGAAGTGTATATTGAACTGTCGGGCGGTAAACAACGCGCGCTTGAACTAACAGCCGATATAAAAAATAATGATAAGGGTGTTGTGACGCAAAAACGCGTACAGCGTACGTCTCATATTATTGTGTTATCGGACGACCAGAAGAAAGCACATGACGATTATCTTGAAAGCTTTGACAGCCCACTATGGCGCAACCAAGATTAACGTTTTAAAATAGCTTTCATGCGATCTTGTGAGGCTTGCGTTTTCATCAATGTCACAAATCCATCACATTCGGCGTCCCACATAGCGTCTTCATCAGGCGCCGAAAGGATATTAATGAGCGTTTGCCCAATAAGACGATCATGACTCGTCAAATCAGCATTTTTAAGCCAGTCATTCATGACACGTATGTCTTGGGTCGTGGCTTGTGTGAACAAACGTTTCTCAGGCAACGCCGTGCGCAAAGCAATCATTTTGGCACGTGATAACAATAAATCGCGGTTCATAACGATGGGATCAGTGTCGCCCATAAAACCTTTTATTTTAGCGTCAAGCGCGGAGCCTGATGTCCATTGAGTGAGGATGGTCTTTAGCGCCTCAGGCGCGCCCATACGGCGCATCGCCTCTACACAGCCACCCCATGCAGGCACCACGCCAACACGTGGCTCAACAAGGCCAATATTGGTCTCGCTGTGGGCAATGAGCGCGGTTGAATGGAGCGCGAGTTCGCACGCACCGCCCATGACATAGCCATTGAGAGCCGAGATGATAGGAATGGGCGCAAGGCGTACGCCTTTTATGACGTCTTGACCACGTTTGACAAAGCTGGAAAGCCCGTCCCAATTCTTTGCCTCGGCTAAATTTAAAAAGCGTTCGATATTGGCGCCCGCTGAGAAATGGTCGCCGTCCGTGGCAATCACCAACGCGTCATGGTCATGCGTGATGGCAAATTCAAGCAAGTCACAAATGCCCGTATCAACAATATTCATTTTGGTATTGAACGATAATAATG
>JBBKXB010000022.1:0-4448 GCA_037969255.1 Bdellovibrionales bacterium
CTGTCATTGTTTTGCGTGAATCCAGTGGCGATGATGTGTAAGAATAATCCCAAAGATGTCGCCATTATAGCGTACGTGTTATTTTTAGTTTTAAAGCGCATTGTGTATAAGACTAGTACGCTCAAAAAGCCGACAAACAATATAGACTCGAATAATGTCGCTACTGGTGGGCGTCCAAGGATATAGACACGTACAGCCAGCATTAGTCCGTGTATTATGACGCCAAATACCCCCAACTTGATAGCAATATCATTTTTTCTAAAACCTATAGCTATCAACGATAATGCGTACAATAAGGCGCTTAATAACAATGGATTTATAATAAGGTAATATTTTTCAAGTGTGAGTTTAAATTGTTTGTATGGCTTTATTGTATTTGATTGTTTTGTGATGATCGAAGCCGTTTGATCAAATATAGTTTGATCATTTTGTCTGTACGCGTACGCCAGTTGGCCCCACGATGACAAAAGCGCGAGCGATTGCGGACTGGCTTCACCGCTTAGAAGTAAATCCCAAGGACTGTAATATAACGCACTATTATTATCGGGTATAACGCGCAAAGCGTCATTTGTGTCGCCGCCTTGGCGCAACGCTATTAGTTGCTCGGACAACACAATGTACTGCAAATTTTGAGCGTTTAAGTTTTTCAAACCACGTTGCGAGTATTGTTGTGCTTTTTTCGTAATTTCTTCCTCGAAAGATATGAGATTCAAATAGTTATAATATTGGGCATCAAGAGCATTTTTAATATCATCGGGGGGCGTAATATCGAGTGGTAAAATGGCTGTAAAGCTGCGCATAATTTGCGTGAGAGTGATGATTTTATCCGTGAGCTCTAAAACCTCTTTTTGAAAAGGCGTTAAGTTTTTAGGATCGCTCGTCACCCATTGCTCGATATCGGGAGATAATTTTGTAAGTGCAGGCGTGATATTGGATAATGAATAGAACCGCTGTGCTTTCTTCAATCCAAGGTTTTCAATGGTATGGGGGTCACCAATATGAATGATTTGTTCCTCAGCGGCCTCAGCAGGGTCAAACATAACTCGCGCTAAAAATTGCAAAGCTTTACTATGATGTTTGATTTTCTCTTGAGTTAGATCTTGATAAACAATGTCAGAGAGGCTTGATAATGGGCGTACGCGTCCATCCATTTGAATGGGAATGAACCCAAGTTTTGAGGCATTAATAGTGTTCTCTTGAGCGTGTGCAAAAGGCCAAAATGAGAGTGAGAAAAGCAGCATGAATAAAACGCGTACGGTCATGATAGTGACCCCTTTCGTCTCATAAATATTAAATGAATGATCAGCCCTAGGGCTATGAGTATAGAGGCTATGTATGGGGATAAAGCGCCTTTATTTTGTGATACTTGGAGAATTGTGGCTTTCTTATCACCAATCTCAATGAATGAAGATTGGTAAAAATTATAGCCTCGGTAATTTAATGGATTATTCAGTTCAACACGTACGGGAAAATTACTCTTATTATCAGTGATTATTATATCAGAGTGGTAATTTTGAGGTGTACGTGTTCCTGCGTAATCTTGACGCGTGAATGTATTTAGCGTCATGGAAAAAGGGAGAGTTTCGAGAGTGTCACCCCACTTCATGCCAATTCCGCTCTCATCGGGCGGTGTGATATTAAGGTCGCCATTATTATAGGCATAGATCACATTGCTGGTCGCGCCTTCGCCCATCACCATGTAGCCCTCACGGGCGGTGACATGAGTATAAAACGCACCAAATAATAATATGAGCACGCCAAGATGTGTGAGATGAACGCCTGATTTTTGTATCGTCCACTCACTTTTGAATAAAAATCGCATTAATAAATTGAGCGTAAACAATGACAAAGCTAGTATGCCCCCAGGAAACGGGAAGTAGCCTAACCATATAATCCAACTGTAGAATATAAGATGTGTCGCCTCAAATAAACCCATTGAGGCTTGGAGTATTGTGCCAATCACGACCAAAATCATAATGTATGGCAACACATAAAATGTTATATGCGCGTTGCATAGATAGTTTTTAAGGCGAGAAAGTGAGATCATAATTGCCTTTGACCATAAGCAATCGAGGATTAAGTATCAATCGTATTTAAGGGGTAGGAATATTAAACGATGCGTTCAAACGCTTCTTTTTGGTTTTCCAAAATAGAGGTTAAGGCCTCAGCATTCGCTTTATAAGATTGTGTGGCTACTTTTAAGGATATAAAGGAAGCCTCTAACGCATTTCCAGCAAAACTTCCAGTGGTGTCGGTGCCTGCAAAGTCAGAAGCCTGAGAAGAACCACGAGATGGTGCTGGTACAAAGTTTTGAGGATTAGCAATTTGTGCCGTTGCGACATTAACGCGCGAAACGGCTTGTTGAAGACCTGCAGTAAGTGTTGTGATTGCCTCTGTCATGGATTACTATTATACCATAAAAAGGATTAATATGACACGTTTTTTACCAATTTTCGCCGTGATGGCCTTGCTGAGCTTGAGTGCTTGTAACTTATATAAAATGAGTGCACCTGAGAGCGATGTTAAAGGGTTCTCGCCATTGTTATATGAACGCGGTGAAACATTTCCTGCCCGTTTTGAAGGGAAATCGTGGGATCCTGCCTTATGGCCTTTGCCTTATCAGGACCGCGACACATTCACGCGCCAACTCTTTGATTCGAATATTATCACGGATCAATATATCCAAGATGAAACCATTCCTGTGCTTGTCGTGGGCCCTAATTTTTACCATCTTTCTGATATAGACCAATATCGCGTGACCAATGCGTTTGATCAATTATATGGCGCAACAACAGGTGAATATGGTGGGTATCTGCTACAAGATTATTACACACGTAAAATGATTGGTAGCTATACGAAAGCGGGCTTAAGCCTTCGTTAATGGGTCACCCGTTTCAATGATTGTGACATTTTTCAAGTCTTTGAATTGACCACGTGCCCACGTATATTGACGTTTAATATATTGATTGGTTTCAAGTAAAGTGCGTGATTTTACTTCCTCAAGACTGAAGTAACCCTCCAAATAATGTTGAAAAATTTGTAAGCCTAAGGCTTGATCCGCGGCGCTACCGTGTGGGTATTGCTTTGTGTATCGCTTCACTTCATCAATGACGCCCCTATCGATCATGTGATCAAATCGGTTGGCCGCGCGCTGTATCACTAAATCTTTTTTTGGTAAGAGCACATATAAATGATAAGAGATATCGGTTGGTAATACTGGGTTTTTGGGGGCATTGCGCCAGTTTGAAAACGGTTTGCCTGTACCCAAATAAACTTCATAGGCACGCACCATACGCTGGCGATTATTGGCATGAATATTAGTCGCACTTTGGGGATCAATCTCTTTAAGTTTTTCTTGAAAACCATCGGCGCCTAATTCTTGGTAGAGTTCTTCGGATTGTAAGCGGTATCTAGGATCAATATCAGGAATAATTGATAACCCTTCCAAAACCGTTTTAATGTATAATCCTGTACCCCCCGTAATAATTGGTTTTTGAGAATTATTTGTGACAATATTCACGGCTTCAAGCGCCCAACTATGGGCGTCCATGGCTTTGGTTGGATCATGTGTCCCATATAAGAAATGAGGCGCTGTGGATTGTTCTAAAGTTGTCGGTTGCGCGGTGAGAATAGGGAGCGCGTTGTAAATTTGAAGCGCATCACTATTGATGATAATGCCATCATTTTGATCGGCCCAATTTAGCGCTATAGAAGATTTACCACAGGCCGTTGGGCCATATAATAACGTGAGATCACTCACGCTTTAGAGATGCGCCATTATTAAGTTTTAAGGCTACAAAAACTTCTTCACCGCCGCGATCCACCAATAAGAGTAACGAGGTTCTACGTTTGGTGTTTGCCAAAACAAGAGCCGCATCAACTTGATCAATAGAAATCACTTTTTCGCGATCAATTTCCGTGATCACGTCACCAGGTTGCATTCCTTTTTCAGCGGCGTTTGAAAAATCATCAACATGTGTGACCACAATGCCATTCATATTTTCTATCAAATTATACTTTTGGCTTAGAGGACGTGAAATGGTTGATAATGCCATTTGCATTTGTTTAATATAATGACCTGTTGCAACGTTATGTTGTTCTGGCAATTGATGTGGCTCAACGTGAGTGTCATCGTGCATTAATTCTTGTTCATCGTCACCATCCATTGCTACTGGAGGCTCTTTAATCACAACAGGAATTTTTGCGGCCTCAAGTGTCACTTGGGTATTCATTTCGGCACCTTCACGTAATATTTTAACATCAAGCGGTGTATCAATTTTAGATTCGGCCACAATGATGGGTAAATCGCGCATAGTTTTGATCGCTCTGCCATTGAACTCAAGTAAAACATCATAAGGCTGTAAGCCTGATTTTTGCGCAGGGCTGTTGTCAATCACATCAGCGACCAGTGCCCCTTTTGGGCCATCTTTCAAGCCAATGGCTTCTGC
>JBBKXB010000023.1:0-13948 GCA_037969255.1 Bdellovibrionales bacterium
GAATTACCGCCATCAAAGCTTTGGGTCACGGCATAAGAAAGGGCGGCAAACAACACAACGCCGAGCAAAATGAGAAAGAGCACATTACCGCGCTGATGCGATTGATATTTACGCATCGCCGCCTGTGCTTTTGCCGACTGCACCGAGCGGTAGACCGCCCATACCTGGTGTTGATGATGGTTTGGCGAATAAGCCCGTGGTCAATGTTTTGGCCGCCTCTTTAAATATTTCCGCCGCCTCGTCACTTAATCCTTCTGGCAATACAATTTTACCCGATGCCATCGCCTCATTCGCGGCCTCTTCAGGGTCATACACACCCACATAAGGGGATTTACCACCATCGCTACCACCACTTGATTGATCCGTATCTTCGTCATCATCAAGCAGTTCATTAAAGCTCACATCTTCATGCGCGCCATCTTCAACACCATCAAATTTCTGTTTTGACCCGATGGTTTCTTGCGCGTCACTATATCCATTTTCTATGCGATCTCTAGCCGCATCAATGGCACTTGGATCAAATTTTTCAATGAACGCCGCCACTTTGTGGCATGCTTTTTCAATAGGGTTGAGGTCGCTATATTCAACATTTGCGACATCAATCAAAGCCGTTAATTCGGTAGAGTTTGTGACATCTTGCGTGGCAGAGCGCGCTGTCCATTTAGGGTGTGCCAAACGATCGCGCAATTTAACCAAATCCGTTTTATGCTGAATGATTTTTTCATTAATAGGGTCCATCCCTAACAAGCGTTGAACACGCATGGCTTTGGCGTGCCCAATATCAGTGTAGAACACTTTCATTTCCACAACTTTGGACGCAAACATCAAAGCCGCTTCACCCTCTTTGAATAAACGAACGCTATCGCCCGTGATCCTTGTGCGAAGTTCTTTACTGGCGCTATCACCGCCAAAGAAGCTGTTAGACGTACTACCCGGTAAGCGCGAGAATGTGCTGACTTCGGTCACAATCGCTTTACCCGCAACTTTTTCCATGAAGTCCGTTGTTTGATCTGGATCTTCCAATTTACCAAAGATCTTAATGTTACAGTTAGCCGTGATAGAACGAGCTTCCTCTTTCACACGTTTTTCCATGGCGGGTAAATCCTGCGCGGCAAAAACAAGGGAAAACCCTAAAGAACGCGCTTGTGCGGCCATAACCGCCATACCTTCTGCCGTATAGTAACCCACCTCATCAAACACGCACATAAAGGGTGTATTGGAATAAGTTGGTTTATTTTCAATCACCGCTGATGTGTCGCCCTCAACCGTTGCGCCAAGTGATCCACCCATCATCCCTTTTAACGTGGCGGCAACAATTTTACCAAGGTTAGCGGTTTCATCTCCTGATTTTTCAAGCGCGGGAATAAGCACAACGAGAATACGGCGATTAAGCACCACATCAATCATATCAACATCGGCATTATCCGTATCAAAGATGTACCCGTAATCGTCCCCCAAAGATTGCAAAGAACGCGTGAACTGCATAGAAAGATACCCATGTTGTTGTTGCGGCACTTGAACATCCACCATCGGCGAGCCAGGGGACATAGGTTTAGGTTTACCGTGATCATCAAACGCTTCTTCGACATACCCAGGAAGTGTATCAAGATACCCTTTTAAACTTTCGGCAAGGCGCGTTGGCACTGAATCGAGACGTGATAATCTAATAATTTCACTCAAACCTAAGTAATTACGAATGGTTGAAACGGACAAAGGCGCATCCAAATTATCACGCATATACGTCAAAATCGGCATGAGGGAGGATAACAAAGACACCGCACGCTCTTTCCACATCGCATTATCGCCATCCGCGACAGGCATCAAGGACACGAGCATGTTTGTAAGATAAGAAGCCGAGCCACTGGCAAATGGATTTAAAGAATTTGATGGCGCGCGTCCATCTTTGTTCCCTGTCATATAGTTTAAAACAAACAAATCATCATCGCGGCCAAAACGGCGCACCCGTGCCGATAATGTAGACCATAAATCTGTGTCCGCTTTACCATCGATAAAAACGAAGCCTGAGCCCCAAGATAAAGCGTTTGATACAAATGATTTGAGACCTTCTGTTTTACCAGCACCCGTTGTTCCAAGATAAAGCATATGCGTGCGAATATCATTATTGGTGAACCAGATTTCTTCATCCGCCCAATAAGAGGAACCGTCTTTACGCGTTCCCATGTATAAAATGCCCTCGGCTTTACCAGAACGCATAGATGGGTCTTTCATTTTGCTCCATGCGGGCAAACGAAATTCAAGAGCCTGTCTGCGGGTCTTAAGCCAGATGAAATAGAGCAAGCATAGAATAAAAATTATATCGGCAAAGGGGGCGATAATTTCAGCCAATAACAAAACGATACCGACAATACCAAGGATAATTGAAGCATTTTTAGAATCTTGTAAATCATCATTCATACGCGCCATAAATGGTCGCGTGTCACGCAAAGAATGCGTTAATGGCATATCAAATTTACGTTGGTCTAATGCCATCTAACTATCCTAATTGACTTATCATTTGTGTGATCATGATGATGTCTTATTTTTCCAATGTTTCTACGTAACGATCCACGGGGAAAGGTTCTCCCAATGGTAAAGGCTCATCGATGTTTTCAACGGTGCTTTCATCCACCACGACTGTTGATACATTCACATTATCTTGAACAACATCTTTCACCGCATTACCCAGCGCATAAAACAAGATAACACCGAGAACAAAAAGTACGAGGAAGGTTAAAAAGAGAATTTTAATTAAATATAATATAACAACTATTATATTCTTCGTTCCCTTCTTTCCATTGCCAATCGCCTTGAAAATAACCTCTAACGCTTTGGCCGCGTCAGATGATTGGTTGTAAACAGCCAACACATCGCCCGTTTTTCGACCCGCTGGTTTAAATTCTAGCGCGGAACCGCCATCTTTTGTCTCGTTTATAATAAATCCGCCTTCGCGAACTTTATCCATTTCCAAAGAGACAACAGACGCTGTGCGCGCGTTCGATGCCATGATGTTCAAGCGATCATCTTTGACTTGAGCCGTGGTTTTTTTCATTTTTTTATGCTCCTGCAGGTTTCATAATACCTGATTTTTTCTCGTTACGGGATTTGTTTTTCTTATAGGCCATCGATGGTATTGGACGCGCTTGGTCACTGTCCATATAGACTTGCAATGATTTTATGGCGCGCTCCATATTTGGTTTGGGCACAGGACGTTCCGTTAATTTTTCCAATTGGAAATGTGACATCGCCCCCAAAGCCTCTGGATGATAGGCTTGACGCCCTAAATTATTGAGCGCGTACCACATGTTACGATCATGACCGCGAAGCCATACAAATTGCCCTGGGCTACAAACGCCGCCCTGCGAACGTGCAAAATCCAGCGCGCGCATCATCGCGGTTGTTTGATAAGCGTGCTGTTTCATTATCTTGTGAAGAGGTTGGGCTTTTTTCGATTTAAGGAATTTACGCGCATCATTGAGCAAGCCTGATTGACGCCCTAACTTTATTCCATTTTTATGTGACCAGCATTGCGCAAGGCGCCCTAGCATCACATCTGAATCATGACGCGCACGTACCGCACGCAAACCATAGGCGGCGATTAAGACTTGCAACCAATCTTCTTGTTTCTCCCACCCTCTCCAGCGCACGCCAAGTTGATTGGCCATGGCTTTGGAAGTGATAATTGGATCAAGCATTGTCCCTTTTGGTGCCAGTTTTTGATGGGCAATCCACTCTTCTGGCGCTAAAGCTTCCGCAAAAAGTGGCAGTTCTTCGGGCACAGGATCACCGGGCGCACGATTGGGAATTTTTGTCGGATCAAAATCGATCATAGGCGCAATATAAGGGAAAGCCTTGGCCTGCTTTTTGATCAACATCTCCAAATTAAAAACTTTTTTAAATTTAGAGTGTGGCCCTCGCCAAACAATGTAACCCGCCATGATCAAAATAATCACGGCAAGGGGCACACGCAATGGACGAAGCGTAACATCAGAGGCTATCGCCAGATGACGGCTCGAAATTTCCTCAGTCTTAGCTTTGTCAAAAAAGTCTTCCATGCTTTGGAGAAAAATAGGATCGCGCATATCCTCATATTTCACGCCATAACCCTCAGGCGCTACAGCCGTGGCAGCTTGCATTTCAACGAGGCGCACGTGACGAATAACATTGGTAATCTCAGGTGTGAAAGCGCGCCATAAAAAATAGCCAATCACGCCTAAAAAGGCCGCAAAAAGCAACACTAGGATCATTTCGGTTTCGCCACCACCACCATTATTCTCAGACATGCTGACAAGGATAGCGCAACACCCTTTTGCGCGTCAAAGGCTAAGTTGCGATAAGGGGAATAAAATTAAGAGAAATACAGCTTTGTAGCGACATAGATAACAAAATGAGAAAAATAAAATGGTGCCGCAGGAGAGATTCGAACTCCCGACCCCTCGCTTACAAGGCGAACGCTCTACCACTGAGCTACTGCGGCACACTTTTGAAGTGTGAAGAATGTTTATAAGAATATAATTGGTTTGTCAAAAGCAAAAATAACTTTTTCCTTGCGCACCTTCGAAAATCTGGGTATTCACTATGACATCAAGTCACATTATTTATGTGTTCGTGGGGCCATAGCTCAGCTGGGAGAGCGCTTGCATGGCATGCAAGAGGTCGTCGGTTCGATCCCGATTGGCTCCACCATTTCTTATCCACTTATAAACATGTGAACCAAAGTTAGCCTAAAGCGTTGTTGTGGTATGCGTGTATTACTTTTTGCTTTTTTAATGAGCCTTTCGGCCTGTTCGGTGCCCGTTGTACGCGACACATTGCCCAATTTTAATGGTAAACACGTTGATTATGCTGTGTCTTGGCTGGGTATACCAGATCGCACTTATGAATTTGATGGCAATCGTATTTTAGAATGGAATAACAGCTATAGTGAAACATATTCTCGCCCGCGAGCCAGCCTAGGCGGTGTTTTTGGCAGTGGCGGTTACAGTGGCGTTGGTGTTGGTGTCGGCTTTCCTCTTGGGGGCGGCTATGAGACAGAGCGTTACTCTCAAAATTGCCAAATAAAATTAATCACGCGTGATGATATCGTCAGAGGATATGAGTTTGATGGTGATGATAATGGGTGTGCCAAATACGCCAAACGTTTGCGCCCATTAACGCAATAATTAACCTTCAATCACAGGCAAGCCGTCTTGTGCCCACGAAGTGATCCCACCCGCGATATTATAGATACGCGCTTCATCAATGCCATGCGCGATAAAAATTGCCGCAGCTTTATCACCGCGCGGGCCCATTCGGCAATGAATGACAACGTCTTGATCATCAGAGATAACAAGCTGTTCAATGATGTCACCAAGCTGACTAAGGGGCATAGAGTGCGCATTAGCAATGTGTTGCACGCTAAATTCTTCAGCCTCGCGCACATCCACCAAAATAGCTTTGTGATCTTTCACCATTGTATAAGCTATTTGCGGATCAATATGTGTTGCGCTCATAATAGTGCCTTTATGCTTTCCATTCGAATAACGTTAAATCAAGATTATCAAAGACGCCAAGCGTGACCATATACGCTGTTGATACGGCCGCAATCAGCATAATCATCATGCTAATAGCAAATGAAAGCGTGAGCTCTGCGTTCGTTGAGCGAGACAATAAGTATATTTTAAATATGGCGTTGGCCATCATAGCCATCACGATACCAATCATGGCGGGGCCAATGGTAACGAGAGATGCGTTGACGACACCAGCAATGGCGATAGAAACCGCACGGGCGCTCACCAGACCACCAATAAAGGATGAAATATATAAGCCTTGATCCGCAAATAAATGCGCTATTATGCTGACCGCTATCAAAACAATTGCGATGGTCAACGCAAACCCTGCTGAACGTTTCAATGTGATCGGATTACCAGGTTCCAATGACAAGCGTTTAACTTTTTCACCGCGCATTTTAAACAAATAAACCAACCCCGCCATAATTATGACGGCCATTATAGGAACAATATAAACAGGGCTTAGTGCCAATACGTATGAAGGCGCTAGTGCGCCAATTACAAATAATTGTATAAGCATTGATGCAATTTCAGCAAGCAACAGCGCACATAAAATTGGCCAACGGGCATCGGGATTGTTTTTGGTGTGTTTGGCTAGATTAAGCGTTGTGGCTGTAGCGGAAACCAACCCGCCTAAAAAGCCTGATAAAGCGATGCCCAAACGCCCTCTGAGTAGACGCAGTGCAATATAAGATACAAATTCTATACCCACGATAAAGACAAATATAAGCCATATTTTTGCAGGGTGAATAAGCCCCAGCGGATCGATATAGCGATCTGGTAGCATCGGTAAAACAACGAATGCGATAATAAGAAATACAACCGCTGCCGATTTTTCTTTATCGTTAATTTTACGGCGCGCAAAGCTGCGTACGTGGTCTTTGAGAACCAGAAGCGCCAATGTAATGATGGCAATTATGACCGCGATTTGACTTTGTGAGTAGGCCAAATACCCCAAAGTGAACGCTGTGATCGCTGTAAATTCTGATGTTAAGCCTGTGAGTTTATAATCTGATCCCAAGAATTTTCGGATATAACTGCATATCAACAACCCACCAACCGTCAATCCTATAATGGTGGTCATCGCCGAGGTATCCATGGCCGCCAATACCGCGCCCAACAATGACATGATTGTCAATGTACGAACGCCCAAAGCTATGTTGATGTTATCTTTACCAGCGGCGCGCTCTCGCTCAATCCCTAGCAAAAGACCGATAACGAGCGCGACTAAGAATGGCTGAATGTCATTAAAATTCATGATTTGTAATCATGAGAGATTTAACGCAAAGGGTCAAATCAATTATAAGATATCAAGAACGTCGTCTTTGTTGAGTGGTTTAACGCAATATTTTTTAACACATTTATATAATTTTGCCTTTTCGACATCCGCCGATTGGTCAGACGAGGTGAGCATTATAATGATTGATGAGGTGTGGTTCAAAGCTTGATATTCATCCAAAAAGGCAAACCCATCCATACCAGGCATATTAATATCAAGGAGGATGATGTCTGGATTAACGCGGTTGTTTTTGATCATCTCAAGAGCCTCTGACCCATCATAGGCGCTCTCAATCGTAAGCCCGTCATATTGTTTTTTCAACATATGCGCGGTTATAAATTGATCGGACTCGCTGTCATCTATAATCAAAATAGTTTTATTATGCATGTCGTCTTGCCTCCGTTTTAATTTTCAAGAGGGATATTCACGATAAAGCGTGATCCCTTAGTTCCTCTGGTTTCATATGATATACGACCTTTTAGTATATCGACACTCTTTTTGACCATATATAATCCCAAACCAGACCCAAAAGATGTCTTAGGGTGGAACCGTTTAAACATCTTAAACATATCTCCTTGTTCCTTCAAATCAATGCCCAGACCATTATCCTCTATTTTGAACAAAAATTCATGATCAAATTCATATGTTTTTATCGTTATAAAAGACTGATCTTCTGTAAGATCTCGATATTTAATCGCGTTTGAAATTAGATTCTCAATGATCAATTCAAAACGGCTCCTCTTAACCATGATGGCGCCAGAGAATTTCAAAGTTTTTGTGATCGCAAGCGTATCAAACCCTTCCATGCTCGAGAATTTTTCCAAAGAATTTTCTATGACTTCACTCGGCGTGATCAAAACATTCTCTTCAACAATATTTTTAGTGGCCGTTAAGGCGAGAATATCTTTCACAAGCGTTTCTAGTTTCTTTAAAGAGTTTTGCGCATGCGTCAAACTGCCCACCGCGCCCTCTTTATCATCGTTTTGTATACAATCTTGAGCGATATCAATCAAAGCGATTGACGATACAAGTGGCGCCCTAAGATCATGTGATGTGCGATACGCAAATTCTTCTAATTCTTCATTGGCGGCGCGAAGCTCTGTTTCACGTTTGGCAATCTCTTTGATCTGTTTCTTCACTTCTTTGGAAATAATGTCATTGCTACGCACAAGGCGTTTCAACGTGAAGTACAAGAATATCGCCAATAAAAACCCGATCATAGCAATCGCCAAAGAAATGCCATTATTGGCAGGCGGATCAAAGCTTTCTGAGGTACGCCACACGATATTCCATGTTTGACCAGCAATCTTAAGTCTTATGTTTTGTTTATATTTTTTATATGAAACCAATATTGTTTGTTGATCATCAACATTGGAAAAAATAATGTTATCTGGGTCTCCTATATCGCCGTCATGCACCTCAAAAAACAGTTGATCCGTGCGCTGCAATTGACTCTGATCGCCTAAGAAATTTTTGCCAATAAAGGGAGCATAAACCCAGCCATCAAATTTCTCACGTCTTTCGGCAACCGTGCCCGCAACAATTGGCTCTGAGTAGACGGGCAATAAAAGCAAAAATCCAGGCAATTTTTCTTGATCTTGCACCAAAATTATACGCCTCGTTAGGCTCGGCAACCCTGTATCACGTGCTCTTTCAGCCGCCATACGTCTGTTTTTTTCAAACCCAATATCAAGCCCAACGGCCTTTTCGTTAATATTAATGGGCTCAATATATTGAATGACAAATTTATCACGAAACTCTGTCTCAGGATGGTTCTTGAAGCCTGACATCCCGCGCTCTTGCATGTCAGATAAATAAGTTTCTAAATCGGGTGCATTTACGTTGTGAATATACCCGATGCCATTGATACCAGGTAAAGCATTTCTGACATCCAGCGTGTCAACGTAATCACGCCACTCATTTAGAGATACAAATTCTGAGGCATTAAATAAACCAAGCCCACCCGTTAGGCTTTGCTCATAGAGAGAATAACGATTTTTGAGTTCGCTGGTCGCATCAGAAACAAGGTTTTCAAAATACTCTTGATTGCGTTTGTAAACGAAATCTTCCGCTCCATACCAACTGTAACCCGTCAAAACTAGAACGATAATAAAGACGGAAGTTGGTGAATAGCGAGACGCTTTAAATTCTTCGCGGTACACTCGGGTTAAAGCCGTCATCAAAAAACCAATGCCCAATAACAAGAAACCTACGGCGGTGTGAATGGCCATACGTGTCAAATTGCCCCAACCGTACAACACATCCGTGTAAAAGAAATAACCCATAAGAGCCATTGAGGCCAAAATCAGCACGGTCACTGACATGGTGACCAAGACAATTCTTAACCGTCCAGCCATTAACGCCACACCAATTAATAAAAAGCACAGAGCCGTGTTAGGTGCCATGCGCCCTGGGTGCGATGTTTTGGTCGTAATTGTGTGATCCATCAAGAAATTATCAATCCCAAAATTCATCTGAAAAATATATTGAGCGAGCGTTGAAAAACCGATGATAAATATCAAACCACCACACAACAATGAAGGTAGAGAGCGTTGTAAAATCAGAAAGAAAAAGCCAATACCAGAAAGCGCGAAACACAATGCCGTATTGTATTGCATGGGTGCAAATTGCGGTAACACTTGAATGAGTCTCGCCTCATTTATGTGCCAACCCATAACAACCAAAGCGCCCAAAAAAATGACGATCACAGCCAATAAAATGCCGATCGCCTCATAAAGATTTGTATTGGAAAGTTTTGCTTTGAATGCGTCGAAAAAAATCATCTGGATTAAATCATAAATTGTATTCGTGATTCTGTCTATGGAAGACATATCCCGTAATTAAAAAAATGGTGTGTGCAGGTTCATGCACGATCCTTGCGGGCGCCTAAGAATCTCGCTAACAATAAATATATGACCTCTAAAAACGCTGATAAAAACGCTGAAACAATTATTGATTTACCTAAAACGCCAGAAAATGACGGCTACAAAGTTTTAGCACGCGCCTATCGCCCGCAACATTTTGGTGAATTAATTGGCCAAGACGTTCTTGTGCGCACGCTCACCAATGCCATTGATATGAACCGTGTTGCCCAAGCCTATATGATGACAGGCGTGCGCGGTGTGGGGAAAACAACAACAGCGCGCATTATTGCCAAATCACTTAATTATCCCAAAGGCCCAACCGCAGGCCCAACAGACGATGATCCTTTGTGCCAAGCCATCACCGCGGGCAATCATCCCGATGTTTTAGAAATTGATGCGGCGAGTAATACAGGCGTTGATAAGATGCGTGATCTATTGGAAACCGTGCAATACGCGCCTATGGAAGCGCGCTATAAAGTCTACATTATTGATGAAGTTCATATGCTCTCCACCGCCGCATTTAATGCGCTTTTAAAAACTTTGGAAGAGCCGCCCTCACATGTGATCTTTATTTTCGCCACCACCGAAATTCGTAAAGTTCCCGTAACCATATTATCACGGTGCCAGCGCTTTGATCTAAAGCGTGTGAGCGTCGAAACATTGGCCGCGCATATGAAAGATATTTGTGCAAAAGAAAATGCAGCAATCACTGAAAATGCTTTGAATGCCATCGCTCGCGCCGCCGATGGATCGGTGCGTGACGCCCTTAGTTTGCTTGATCGCGCGATTGCATTGGCCACGGGCGCTGAGGTGAATGAAGCGCTTATTAAAGATATGCTTGGTTTGTCCGATCAACGCGCCGTATTTGATTTATGGAGCGAGGCCGTGACGGGGAAAACAACCGATGCGCTCGCACGCTCAGATGATATGCGCCAAAATGGAGCAGACCCAGCGCGATTAATCAATGATTTATGCTCTTTAACGCATCGCGCGATACGTGCCAAAGTTGGCGCACCACATAAAGATGACGCCTCGTTAATGAAAGATATTATAGAAGTATTTTCATTACCAGCGCTTAATCGTGCATGGTCGCTATGTTTGCAAGGTATAAAAGAAATTAACAATGCGCCTGATCCATCGGCGGCATTTGATCTCACGCTTATACGTCTTGCTTATGCGGCAACACTCCCAGACCCTGGAAAGCTTATCAAAGCGCTCCATGATCAATCTCAAAATCAAAATAACGCGCCTCAAAACAATAATGGTGGTAGTAATAACGGCGGATCAACAGCCATGCTCAAGTCTGTGGCGGGTGGTGGATCGCAGGTGGCGCACGCTGTGTCCGAGCCTGTCCATACACCGCAAATTGATGTGACATCATTAGAAGACGTTGTGGCATTTGCCGAGGCTCAAAACGAGCCACGATTGGCGGCAGAATTAAAACGCTATGTGCATTTGGTGTCTCTTAAAAAAGGTGTGTTGGAAATTTATGTCGATGATGAGGCCTCAAAAGATGTGGCAGGGCGCATCTCTGGGTTACTAAAAACAGCCACGGGACATAGCTGGATGGTGCCCGTGTCGCGCACAAAACCTCAAGATGCGCAATCCATCACCGAAAGTACGGCACAAGAATTTGAGTCTAAACGTAAAGAAATGCTGGACAATCGGCTCGTACGCGATATCTTAGAGGTGTTTCCAGGCGCGGAACTGATATCAATCGAAGACAAAGAGAATTAGAAAGATTACAAATATGGACATTCAAAAAATTATGCAACAAGCCCAAGGCATGCAGAAAAAAATGCTTGAACTACAAGAACAATTAGGTGGCGAAGAAGTTGAAGGACAAGCCTCTGGCGGTCTCGTGAAAGTCACAATGACGTGCCGTAAATCGGTGCGCGGTGTCAAAATTGACCCGAGTGTGATTGACCCACAGGACCCAGAAATGCTTGAAGACCTTATTACGGCCGCATGCAATGATGCTGAAACGCAAGCTGATGAGCGATTATCAAGCGAGACAGAACGCATGATGGGACAGATGGGACTTCCAGCAAACTTCCAACTGCCAATGTAAATGAAAATTGTTACGTGGAATATAAATTCCGTGCGTTTGCGCGCGCCAATGATTGTACATATGATGGGTCTTTTAAAACCTGACATTATATGCCTGCAAGAAACAAAGTGTCAGGACGATTTATTCCCCTCACAAATGTTTAAAGACGCTGGCTACACACATATTCATATGGCGGGTCAAAAGGCCTACAACGGCGTGGCAATTTTATCGAAATTTCCATTACAAAATCGTATGGTCTATAAGCGCGCTGAGCTCCATGATGCGCGCCATATTTCTGCCGAGGTAAAAGGCATTGTCATTCATAATGTGTATGTTCCAGCGGGCGGCGAAATTGCCAATCCAGACCATAACCCTAAATTCGCACATAAACTCAAATTCATGGATGATTTGATCCAATTTTTTGGTCTTAATCGTGCGCCTAGCATTTTGGTGGGTGACATGAACATCGCGCCCTTAGAGCATGACGTGTGGTCGCACAAACAACTCATTGATGTCGTGTCACACACACCCATAGAGGTTGAAAAGATGGACACGCTCATGGAGCAAGGCAAGTTTATGGACGCGGTGCGTCACTTCGTCCCAGAGACTGAGAAATGCTATAGCTGGTGGTCATACCGTAACCAAGACTGGAAAAAATCTAATCGTGGTCGTCGTCTTGACCACATTTGGATGACAAAAGACATTCAAGATCGCCTTAAATCATATCATATTGAAAGCGCCGCGCGCGATTGGGAAAAACCATCCGACCACGTGCCCGTGATGATTGAGATTACTTAATCATAACGCTTCTAAGTATAGCCCTAGCGTAAATATTTAATCGCACACCATGATCAGGTTTATCCATAATTAAGTAATCTTGAGCTTCACCAGGCGCCGTATAATGCCAAACTGGTGTCCTCTGTTTTTCAATCTTCGGATGTGATTTGGCGGCAGTGAATGATAGTCTTGGTTTTAATTGTTCATCAGATTTATTCATGGATAAACTTATTGTTGAATCGAATAGTTATCACAAGGACATAATGTGATGCGGTGCACTAGTGCAATGCACATTTAAAAATCAGTACATTTCCCGCCAATTTCCCAATCGCCAAATCGTGTGGGTTCTAGCCCATCGCGTCCGCCCACTTCTTCGGGTAAATCAGGATGAATTTTCTTGGCCACAAAAGATCGTTTTGGAATTTTGCCAGGGCCAGAACCTTCTTCCAATGATGTCTTAACAACGGGTGTAATTTTGGTCTCGCTCATAAAAAGTAATATAGGGCGCTTATCTTTTCTTTGCAATTTTTTTGAAAATATGCGAGATAATCAATCACCATGTGGACGATATGTGCTTTTTATAACTTTGTAGACCTTGAAAATCGTGAAGATTTACAAGAGAGCATCAAGGCGCGTGGTAAAGAATTAGACGCTTGTGGTATTCTCTTGCTTGCTAGCGAAGGTATCAATGGCACCATTTCAGGGCCTACAAAAGAAGCGGTGGATGAGATTTTAGCCATGTTGCCACTCAATGAAAGAGCTGAGATAAAATGGTCGGAAGCCGTTTTAAAACCTTTTTACAAATTTAAAGTGCGCCTCAAAAAAGAAATTATAACCCTCAAAGCGCCAGAGGCTAACCCTATTGAACAAGTCGGCGCCTATGTGACGCCCGAGGAATGGAATGATGTGATCGCCCGTGACGATGTGATTTTACTTGATACGCGCAATACGTATGAAACCGAATTGGGAAGTTTCGAAGGCGCGATTGATCCAAAAATTCGTCACTTCACACATTTCAAAGATTTTGTTGGAAAAATGCCCGAAGACGCAAAAGGCAAAAAAATTGCGATGTTTTGCACGGGTGGCATTCGTTGTGAAAAAGCCTCCTCGTACATGATGGCGCACGGGTTTAATGACGTAGTGCATTTGAAGGGGGGAATTTTGAAATATCTTGAAACTGTGCCCAAAGAGACCTCAAAATGGAATGGCAGTTGCTTTGTGTTTGATAAACGCATCGCTGTTGAACACGGACTTGAAGAAGCGGTTGTTTAAAATTAATTTTAATAAAATTGTTTGTATAATTTAAGGCTTACCTATATTTCACATATAATATATACTTAGTTTTGTAACGATAAATATTAACAAATGATAAAAACATGAAGAATTATTTCAAAGTAGCAGCCGTAGCAGGCGTATCATTAGCGCTAGCAAA
>JBBKXB010000024.1:0-27251 GCA_037969255.1 Bdellovibrionales bacterium
ATGCCGTCTTTATCAAGTGAGGCTCGCGCTTGTTCACCCGTACATTTGAGTGTATTCACCCGCATATCAAGCGTGGCGGGTTTAAGCATCGCCGCCATATTTTCCTCAAACGCTTTACCAAAGGCTCGCACCAGATATTTTTCCGCATCGGGCGGACATTCGAGGCGTACAAGTTGCGGCATACCAAGCGGTTCAATCACAGGATCAAGGCGCGCCAGTGTTTTTTCTTCTTCGGGTTTAACATCGGTGGGGGCATATTGCCCGCCCGTTGCACATAATTTAATCAAATCTTTGACGCGGTTTTCCTCAACAAGAATATAATGAAGGAAGGCACGCATGCGCCAACTCTCATCACCCAATTTTTCGGCGTGCCAATGAAGGCGCGCATGATGGCGCATCATGGAGTAGGCTCGATCCGCAATTTCACGGCGGTCTTTCGAGCCAATATGACGATGCGTACGAAAATAATCGTTTAAAGTACGATCCATAGGAACATGGGAGCTCCAGATTAAATCTTGGATATCAATATTGGTTTGCAATCGCGCAGCTGGGGTCATGCGTTCTTTTGCCAGAGTTTACGGATAAAGGAAAGACTTAAGGTTGATAATAAATAACCACCTGTTGGAATAAGCGCCCCTAAGTACCAAAGAGGATCATGCAGAAAAAATTTCATATAAAGTGAGGCAACAGCATAAGTGATAATAAAAATGACCAGTCTTCTGGTTAAACTTGTTTCCCATTTTTTATCTAATTCGACACGTTTATTACGCGCTTCAATAGCATCAATTTTATCTTCTTTATTTGTCATAATACAAAACCACTCTTACGATTTTTTCGGTGTCTTTAAAATTAATCAGGGCGATGCGAAAATCCTTTCTCTTATTATTAGATTAAGTGGAGTCATGAGATAAGCTTAAAAATCATTATAGATATAAATATAACGAAAGCCGACACGATACGCCTCGTACTATATTCTTCTTTGAGCACAAAAACACCTAGAGCCGTTGCTATAACTATAGATATATAACTAAGCGTCACAACCTCTACCATTTCCAAGAAATAGACTACAAATAGTAAGCAAGCATAACCGATATTATCCAGAAGAGCGGAGGCAATTATTTTTCGACGTTCATAATTTATAAGTCTAAAAAATGCTGATTTATAAGTGAAGATGGCCCATAATGTAGAAGGCAATCCTATAAACATTAACCAGCTAATATATGTGAAAGGGTTAACAACAGATTTTATACCAATTACATCAAACGTGAACTGAAGTGTTCCAAATATAGCAGCAAGAATAATGTAAAAATATTGTGGCGAAAATTTAAGACGTTCTATTCTCTTAAAATTAATTTGGATTAAAAGTCCTAACACCACACCAATAATGCCTACGTACTCCCAAAAACTCAAAGTCTCGCCAAATAGAAACATGCCGACAATAACAAGAATAACAAATTTTACTGTCATTCGCATTGGTGTGACAATACTCATGTCAAACCGAGAAAAACTCTTTGCCGAAAAATATAACATCGCATTATAACAAACTGCCGAAGCACCTAAAGCTAAATATGTTTGATATTCTGAGGGTGGAGGGAAAAAAGGAACAAGGATCAGACCCAGCAAGCAAGATATGCCATTTAAAGTTCCAAAGAAAACTAGGCGATTACCCGATATCTTTATGCATAAAGCATATAAAGAGCTAGCAAGTGCATAGATAAATATTAATAAATATGGCGTAAATTCTATTATCAACGCTCAACTTGATAATTTGGGGCTTCTTTGGTGATTGATACATCATGGACATGCGATTCTTTCATGCCTGCATTTGTAATTTGCGTGAACTCACAATGACCACGCATCGCCTTGATCGTTTCATGTCCCGTATACCCCATGGATGCACGAAGACCGCCCACCATTTGATATAAGATTTGTGAGACTGAGCCTTTATAAGGAATGCGTCCTTCGATGCCTTCGGGTACAAATTTTTGGCTATGTGTAACAGCGCCTTGACCGTAACGATCCCCAGAACCTTGCTCCATGGCACCAACCGATCCCATACCGCGATAGGCTTTGTAAGAGCGGCCTTGATATAAAACCGTTTCCCCAGGGGCTTCGTCTGTGCCCGCGAGTAATGATCCAAGCATCACGCAATCTGCGCCAGCGGCAATGGCTTTGGCCAAATCACCCGAAAAACGAATGCCACCATCGGCAATCACGGGAATATTTTGACGATTACATTCTTCGGCAGCATTCATAATAGCCGATAACTGGGGGACACCCACACCCGCCACAATGCGCGTTGTACAAATTGAACCGGGGCCAATACCCACCTTTACCGCGTCTGCGCCTGCATCTATTAATGCTTTTGCACCTTCACGCGTGGCGACATTACCAGCGATCACTTGAATGTTACTGGCGCGCAATTGGCGCACTTTGGTCACTGTATCAAGTACGTTTTTGGAATGGCCATGCGCGGTATCAACAACAATCACATCCACATCTGTATCAGCCAGCGCCAAGGCACGATCATATCCGTTACGCCCCGTACCAATCGCCGCGCCCACACGAAGCCTTCCATCATTATCTTTGGATGCGTTCGGATACAAAAGTGATTTTTCAATATCTTTGACGGTCACAAGTCCAACACAACGAAATTCATCATCCACCACCAATAGTTTTTCAATGCGGTGTTTGTGCAATAATTTTTTGGCCTCATCTTTAGTCACGCCCAACTTAGCGGTCACAAGATTTTCGGACGTCATGAGCTCTTTAATCGGTGTATCAAGTTCTTCGCAAAAACGTACATCACGGTTGGTCAAAATACCCACCAATTTACGTTTCTCATCAATGATAGGAATACCAGAGATTTTGTAGCTTTTCATGAGGTCTAAAGCTTCAGCAAGCGTGGCCTCGGGGTATAATGTAATCGGATTAACAACCATGCCACTTTCAAAACGTTTAACTTTGCGCACTTGTTCAACTTGCGCGCCAATGTCCATGTTGCGGTGAATGATCCCAAGACCACCATTTTGAGCCATGGCAATCGCCATTTCATGCTCGGTGACCGTGTCCATAGCCGACGATAAAATCGGAATGCCAATGGATATGTCGCGCGTGACTTGAGTTAATGTGTTGGCGTCCCCAGGGGCAATGCTAGAGCTAGCAGGAACCAATAGAACGTCATCGAATGTCAGTGATTGTGTAATGTTTTGAGCCATATTAAGGACGTAAAGGAATACGCCCGATTCGTCAAGACTGATTGGCGTTTTTCAATTAGCCTTTAAACCCAAGGGCAACGACAAATAATTCGACACTGCCTTTGCGAGAGCTTGGCGGTTTAACATGTTTGACGACTTTAAAATGTTTTTTCAAAAGTATGAGTACGTCACTTTGTGTACCGCCTTGAAAGACTTTGGCGACAAACGCACCATCTTTTTTAAGCACCTCAATGGCAAAATGCGCCGCCAATTCTGTAATGGCAATTTGGCGCAAATGATCGGTAGATTTATGCCCCACTGTGTTGGGCGCAAGATCGGACAACACCAAATCCGCTTCACCATCCAATAAAGCTTTGAGTTTATCAGGTGCATCATCATCATTAAAATCCATTTCAATGAACTCAGCGCCAGCCAGTGGCTCAATTGGTAATAAATCAATCCCAACGATTTGTTTTGCCCCACGCTGAATGGCGACTTGTGCCCAGCCGCCTGGCGCCGCACCAAGATCGACCACCTTCATGTCTTTACCAAATAATTGTAATTTATCGTCAATTTCAGCGATTTTATACGCCGCACGAGAGCGATAGCCATCACGTTGTGCCGCTTGGACATAAGGATCGTTCAAATGACGATCCAACCATTCCGTGGATGAGCTTTTACGCCCCCGCGCTGTTTTCACGCGGTGCGCCTTCGTGCGATTGCCATCGGTGAGAGCTGTCACGTATTTGTTCTTATTCTTCTGCCCTGATTGTTTTTTATCGCTCATGATCTATACTCTATAGCCAATATGCGTAACTTAGTCACTCTTTTGTTGTGTTTTATAATGGTGCTTGCGCCCTCTATGTCTAACGCGCAATCGGGCATCAATATCGTTCGTGATACTGAAATCGAAAGTATTTTTAAAATATGGGCAGCGCCCATGTGGCGTGCCGCAGGGCTTAACCCTAATGCAGTTGATATAATATTGGTACAAGATCGCGCCTTGAATGCTTTTACCGCTGGCGGACAATCGATTTTTATCACCACAGGATTGATCCAAAAAGCCGATAGTCCTGACGAAATTGTCGGCGTGCTTGCCCACGAAACAGGGCATATAGTTGGCGGACATGTTCTAACACGTGCCGCAAAAGCCAAAGGCGCAGGATTTGAAACAATGCTATCCACCGTTTTAGGCATTGGTGTGGGAATTATCTCAGGAAGCGGTGGAGCCGCCACCGCGATTTCAAGCATTGGGCGAGCCAGTGCTACAGGCGGATTTTTGGCGCACACAAGAGTTGAGGAATCTTCTGCTGATCAAGCGGCACTGACATATTTGGAAAATGCCCGTCTGCCCATAGCTGGGCTTACATCTTTCATGCAAAAACTCGCCGATCAAGAATTATTGCCAACCGCGCAACAAGCCGCCTTTGCACGCACGCATCCCGTGACGCGTGATCGTATCACTGCTCTTAAGGCACGCAGCGACAAAGCGCCCAAGATAAAAGTAAGTGAAAAAGATCAAGCGGATTTGGATGTGGTTAAGGCGAAATTGGTCGCATTTATTGATCCCTCTCGGGTTGATGGTCTGTATGGGGATCGGAACGATTCCACGGCATTAATGGCACAAGCCATCGCTCATTATCGTCAAAACCGTATCAGCAACGCACTTGAAAAAGTCGATGCATGGATCGCCATTGATCCCGATAATGGCTATGCGCATGAGCTTAAAGGCCAAATTTTAAAAGATGCGGCGCGTCCTCAAGATGCTGTTCAATCGTATCAAAAAGCTTTGTCTATATTAGGTGAAGCGCCCCTTATTCGTATTGAAACCGCGCATGCGATGATTGAAAGCGGAGATGATGCGCGCCTTGATGAGGCGATTGATCAGCTTAATCGTGCGGTCATAAGAGAACCGCGTAACAGTTTCGCGTTTCGTCTATTATCGACTGCCTATGGACGCAAAAAAATGACTCCAGAGGCACAAGTCTATTTGGCCGAATATTCCAGTTTGCGCGGTGATCGCGGGCGCGCCCTGCAATTGCTCACGCGTGCCATACCAAACCTGTCTAACAATAGCCCAGCGCTTAGACGCGCTCAGGATTTAAAGCTGTTACTTGATAATCTGAACCCCGATCGTGATACCACCTCATAATAAAAGGTCATGATAAAGGTCTCGACAAAGCGCGCCAAGACACTTAATCTTGAGCACTGAAATTGATTTGAACCTTATTTAAAGGAAATATTTATGCATTCTCACAAAATTCTATGGGCCCTCGTTATTGTAAACCTTGTGGTGACCAGCCTTTTGGCTGTCGTTTTGTACCGCGGTGATAGCACTCAACATTATATTGAAAATAATGGCGAGGTTATCTTAAACTCAGTGAATGGGTTTCTTGAACAACAACAAAACCAAGGCCAAGAAGATGCCAAAGAAAAAATCACTGACAACGAAGATTTTTTATATGGTGATGGCAATCACGCGTTCCTTGGTAATCGTAATGCCGATTTCACAATCGTAGAATTTCTTGATTATAATTGTGGGTATTGCAAACGTGCACACACCGTTGTGACGGAACTTGTTGAAAAAAATCCTGGCATCAAAGTTGTAATCGTTGAGTTTCCAATTCTCTCGCCAACATCCACCGAGGCTGCTGCATGGGCTTTGGCCGCTGATGAGCAAGGTAAGTTTAAAGAATTTCACGATGCGCTCATGGTTAATAAGACGCCCATCTCGACACAAAGCCTTGGCGAAGTTGCCACGTCTGTCGGTCTTGATGCCGCTAAAACGCAAAAAATTGCCGAAGATAGTGACACATTGGTGCGCCTCGAAGAAAACAAAGCACGTGCGTTCCAAATGGGATTCCAAGGCACACCTGGCTTTATCATTGGAGATGAAGTGTTGCGTGGTTACGCCGAGTATGACGCCATGCAAGCCATTGTGGACGAACAACGTAAAAAATAGATTTTCATGATGAGATCACCATTTATTCTTATGATTTGGGCTGTTGCCATTGGGTTGGTGGTGGCAGGCATTGCTATCTTTGCTATCAATCCAAATGATAAAGTCATCATTGCGCCTGGCACGATCACCAATGAACAAGTTGCTGTGAATGACCAAAAATTGGCACAAGCGTTTGAACCGCCTGTGATTATAGTTTTGGGCAATCAATCGAGCGGTGCGAAATTTATTCACCTTGTGCTTGGTGGCAATCAAAAGGCTGATCAAAGCGCGTATGAAATTGCACGCAATCTTCAAAGAAATGATGAATCTATCGCGCTCAACATTATACCCGCCTATAATGAGGATGATATTTTATACCAAGGCTTTACATGGGCACTCATGGCGTCCAAAAACTCGACACAACAAGCGAGTTACATTGATAGTTTGATGACAATTAGCGGTGATATTAATAAGCAAGCTTTGAGCGTTGTGGCTCAAAACTCTGGCATCAATGTTAATGACGTGGATCAACAACAATTGGAACTGATTGAACAATCTCTTAATCAATCCGCCAAAGCTTTGCCACCTGAACTTCCTGCGATATGGGTGAATGGTGCATGGGTCATGGGCAGCGACATTAATAAAGAGAATTTAAGCCTTAAAAGCGCCTCAAGCATTGATAGAATGGTGATTACGGATGCGTATGCATTTGCCACACCGCCCACACCTAAAGTGGCCTCCATATTTTTCACCATGCGTAATTTGGGATCTAAGAATATTGTTGTTACAGGCGCTCAATCGTCCATTGCTGGTACAATTGAAATACACAATCATTTTGATGATAATGGCACGATGATGATGCGCCAAGTGGACAATGTCTCAGTGAGTGCGGGAGAAACCGTAACATTAAAACCATCAGGTCTGCACCTTATGCTTTATGATTTACCAGCGCCATTGGTGGTTGGTCAAACTTTCCCGCTAACGGTGACAACGCAAGGCGGAACCGAGATATCCACACTTGTCACAGTCACGCCAATAGGCCAAACTTTGACAACGGGTGCAAAAGTAGAGTAGAAACCTCCATTGATAATAAAAATGGATCAAATCCTAACGTAAAACTAAAAGGACGAGTATGAAAATTGATCAAGCAGCTATTAAGAAATTGGCGAAACTCCTCGAAGAAACAGACTTAAATGAAATTGAAGTGGCCGATGGGAATGAAAAAATCCGAGTGGTTAAGGGCGGTACGTATTTAAGCGCACCTGCGACGGCGAGAGTCGCCATGAATGCAGACCCTGCCGCGCCTATGATGGCTAACGCTGGTGCACCCGCAAATGCCGTGACATCACCAATGGTTGGCACATGTTATTTGCAACCTGAACCTGATGCACCGCCTTTTGCAGCCAAAGGCCAAACCGTAGCCGCGGGTGATACATTATGCATCATTGAGGCTATGAAGGTTATGAACCCTATCAAAGCCGAAAAAGCAGGTACTGTGAAAGAAATCTTGATCGGTGACGGTCAACCTGTGGAATTTGGCGATCCACTCATGATTATCGAATAATTAAAGCGAAACGACATTTATGATCAAACCTATTAAGCCACTTTTTAAAAAAGTTCTTATCGCCAATCGCGGTGAGATTGCGCTTCGTATTCACCGTGCGTGCAAAGAACTTGGCATTCAAACTGTGGCTGTGCATTCCACCGCTGACGCCAATTCTATGGCTGTGCGCCTTGCAGACGAATCCGTATGTATTGGGCCACCAGCCGCCAAAGACAGTTATCTCAATATTCCCGCTATTCTGACCGCCGCGGCGGTGACAGGCGCGGATGCTATTCACCCTGGCTATGGCTTTTTATCTGAAAGTTCACAATTTATTTCAATGTCCGAGGAGCATGGCTTCACATTCATTGGGCCAAAGGCCGAACATATTGATCAAATGGGTGATAAAGCCGTTGCCAAAGACACGTGTAAACGTCTTGGGCTTCCTGTGGTTCCTGGTTCTGATGGGCCATTGAAATCCATGGAAGAAGGCCGTGCCTTAGCACGTGAAATGGGTTATCCCGTACTCATTAAGGCCGTATCAGGTGGCGGTGGACGCGGTATGAAAGCCGTTCACAAGGACGAGGAATTTGCTGAAAATTACGCCAATGCCAAGGCCGAGGCCAAAGCATGTTTTGCGGATGACCGCGTGTACATGGAAAAATTATTATCCGATCCACGCCATGTTGAAATACAAATATTCGCCGATAAACATGGCAATGCCGTGCATTTGGGCGAGCGCGATTGTTCTATTCAACGTCGTCATCAAAAAGTCGTCGAAGAAGGCCCTTGTCCAATATTGACCGAGTCACAGCGCGAAGAAATTGGCGCACTGGCGGCCGATGTATGTCGAAAAATGGGCTATGTGGGCGCAGGAACCATGGAGTTCTTATTTGAAAAAGATAAATTTTACTTCATGGAAATGAACACACGTATCCAAGTGGAACATCCCGTCACAGAAGCTATCACGGGGTATGATCTTATTGCTGAACAAATCGCCGTTGCCGCAGGTGTGCCTTTGTCCATGACACGCGAACGTATTCGTTTCCGCGGGCATGCCATTGAGGTGCGTATCAACGCCGAAGACCCTGAAACCTTTGCGCCATCCCCTGGAACGATTGAGCGTTTTCACGCACCGGGCGGTTTAGGCATTCGTTTTGATAGCGCGATTTACCAAGGATATAAAATTCCTTCCAATTATGATTCCATGGTTGGTAAATTGATTGTTCATGCCAGAGATCGTGAGCAATGTATCCGCCGCCTTAGCCGTGCGATTGACGAGACTGTGATCGAGGGCATTAAAACCACGCTCCCGCTCCATAAGCGCATCATTGAACATGATGATTTCGCGAGCGGTGATTACACCATCCGTTGGCTTGAGGATAAACTCAAAGACGGCACGCTTTAAGTAATTTGTAACTTCATTTTAACACAAGGCATTTTTTGCCCGCCAGCCATAATGTGTATAGCTTCATTAATAGCAACTGCACCTTGCGCTTCATAGAAGTTTCTTGCATTAACTGAGGATTCAAAATCTAAAAAAGAACAGTCTTTGGTTTTGCATAGCTTTATAACTTCTTTTATGAGTTTTTGTCCTACGGCTTCCTTAACTCCATTGCGCGTGTAGATTCCTCCCAATTTATTCTCATCGGGTTGAAAACTGGCGACACCAAATATTTCTTCACCTTTTTCGTAGACCAAATATACCCAGCCAATTTGCATGTTGCGAGAGTCATTTTCCATCCATTTGGGTGATCTTTTGCTGAGCCATTCTTCAATAACATCCTGCGAATAAGACGATGTTGCCTTTTGCAATATAGCTTTATCATGACAATCATGTATTGCGGGAATATCGTCAAAAGTGGCAACTCGAATGCTCATAACACAAAATACCATGTAATTCATACGCACGCCACAATCTATTGCCAGTCTTTCAAATCAAGGTTAGGCTTTGGTTCAATATAAACAATAATCGTTTCGCTTTGTTTTTCTGACAAGACACATGAGGCGATGACACATAGATATTCTATGTGGAGAGCTTTATAACGCTGTCAGGGAGACAATTGGGAATGATTATAACGAATTGGATTTTATTTGCGATACTCGCGCGGTTCTTTATGGCCGCCACCAATGTTATTGATCAATATATCGCGCGCGTGTTTGGTAATCGCCGTATCGTAAGCGCCATTGTTTTGCAAAACGTGATGGCGGGTTTAACCGTCATTCTTATTCCCATTTTCTTTGGGTTGCCGCCCGCCATTGATGGCAGTGCGTTGATGTGGATTAATTTGGGCGTTATTTGTTACTTGTGCGCTCTTTATCCTTACCTAAAAGCCTTGCAAATTGATGAGGCACGCAATGTGGTGCCTTTGTTTGAACTCACGCCTATATTGATGATGGTTTTCGCATTCTTCTTATTCGGAGAGCTCATGACCACGACACAAACCATATTGGCGATAGCCCTCGTGGGTGCGGGCTTTTTATTCATGTGGGATTTCAAAGAAGGCAAGTTTAAGGGCAAAACATTTATGCTCATGATGATATCCGCCGCGCTCATGTCATTGTTCTTTTTATCCATGCGTTTTACGGCGCAAATTTACGATCCAATCACCATTTTATGGCTGATTGATACAGGTCTCTTCGTCTCTGGACTCGTCATGACCATTGTATATCCGCGCGCTATCGGAAACATTAAACTTGCCATTGCCAGCACACGCGGAAAAATCATTTTACTTGAATTATTAAACGGTGCGCTCATACGTATCATATCCTTATGCATGATTGTGGCCTTGGCCGCTGCGCCAAGCACAGGGCTTGTCGCTGCATTTTCTGGTACGCAACCCGTCTTTGTATTCTTATTCGCATTGCTGGCGATGAAATTTTCTGCCTCGCATTTCAAAAGCTTTATCCTTGATAGAGACACAAAAATAAAAATCGTATTATTAGGCGTTATCGTAGCTCTTAGCGCCACGATTTACCTGATTGTATAAAATAAATTCTTCACTTTTGGCAATTTTAAGTTATAACAATTCTTGATATGTCAGACAAATTAATCAAAGCATCAAACCGCGCCGATGTGTTCTCTTTAGGGGCGCATTTATTTTGCTGTGGCATCCCTGCCATTGTGGCTATTGTCTCTTTGATATCTACAGTATCCCTTAGTGGCACGGCGCTCATGCTTCAGATTAAAGATTTTAGCGAAACCATTCACTTGGCGGCCTTTGCCTTTTCAACACTTATGGTGATCATTGCGCTTGGAACATTTTTTCTCTCGCGCAAACAAAATTGTGTTGAAGATGGTCATTGCGCCCATGAACCCTGTGCCCCGAAAAAGACAAAGAACTGGCGCCTCATGAGTATTTCTCTTGCGTTGTATGCTATTAATGTTATTGTGTTTTTGTATCTCGATCATTTGATGCCTTATGCGGATGTTCACGCACATTAACTTGACAGATAGCACCTACACTTTAACCCCACAACTTGTCCTTAGTGCCTATAACGCTGGCTTGTTTCCTATGGCGGACAATAAAGATCATCCCAATGTGTACTGGGTCGAGCCAAAAGAACGCGGTGTGATTAAACTTGATGAATTTCATGTGCCCAAACGTCTCAATCGTTTTATCAATAATTCACTTTATGCCACTCATATCAATCGCGATTTTGCGCGCGTTATCAAAGAATGTGGATCACGACATGAAACATGGATTAATAAAGATATTGAGCGCGTATTTAATGAACTTCATACGCTTGGTCATGCGCACAGTGTTGAAATTTATGATGAAAATGATGCGCTGATTGGCGGATTATATGGACTATCTATTGGCGGCTGTTTTTGCGGCGAGTCGATGTTCTCGCGCGCTGATAACGCCAGTAAAATGGCACTTGTGGCTCTTGCAGAGCGTTGTAAAAACAGGAAGTATTCAATGATTGATACGCAATTTATAACCGATCATCTCGCGCAATTTGGTACCAAAACTATGCCTCAAGGTGACTATCTGAGATTATTCGAGAGTGTCCGAACTCTCCCCATCAGTTTCATCTGATATGTCTTCGTCTGACACGTTCTCTTCAGGCTCTTCAGAAACGGCTTGAGTGTCATCTTTTGTCTCAGCTTTGGCTTTTGGTTTATCGTGACACGACAACAACCACACATCTAAAACAAGATGATCAATGGCCGCCACGCCTGGATTGGACGCATACATCCATCCAGAAAATATCCATGTGGGATCTTTCTTTCCCTTAGTTTCCCAAGCTTGGACAAAGGCCGCAGCATCATTGCCCTCAAGCGGATCAAGCGCTCTGCACGCCTTTAAACGCACCGTAATATCACCAAATTTAGCGCTCTCATCGCGCGATAATTCTATTGTACCTGTGCGCGCCGTGGCTTTATCAAGCCAGCGCAAAGTTGCACCGCCGCGATCATCATAAGTCGCGGCCTGCACAGGCGATAACACCGCCAAGGCGCATATTAAAATAGATAAAAATTTTAAATTAAAAATCATCGTCAAGTGATGGAAGTGGCGCAGGTGTTGTATCCTTAACAGACGTCTCGGTTGAGTCTTTATCACTATTGGTCTCAGAATCAGCGATAGAGAATATAAATTTACCGAGTAATTCCTCTAAATTTTGCGCATCTTGCGTGTATTCAAGAAAATCATTACGGCGCAAGTTTTCTTCATCACCACCAGGAGAAATGGCAAGATAATTACCGCCCAATAAACCATTAGAAGCCACGGTAGCAGAGCTATCGCGGGGCACTTGGACATCATCTTCGATGGTCGCAGTCACTTCGGCAAGGAAGGATTGGCGTGAAAGATCAATGGCTTTGACTGTGCCGATTTTGACACCGCTGATACGCACAGAATCCCCCACTTGAAGTCCACCAACTTGATTAAAATTGGCCTTAATTGGGTATCCATCAGTTTGCTCGACATCACCCACAGCGGCGCTATAGATCAAGAAGATCGCGGCGACAACAATAATCAGTGCGCCAATGACGGTTTCTAATGAACTGGTTTTCATTTAATACTCTTTCCTTTTAGAAAAACTTAATCTTCTGGTGACCAAGCTTTATAATACGACTTATCATTACTATCATATGGGTCTCGTTGCCATGCTTTTTTTGAACCTGTGACATTTGGTTTGTGGGGTTTTTGCCATTTACGGCGAAATGATGGTGCATCTTTTGATGGAATATCATCGCTTTGGTGGTGCATCCAGCCATGCCATTCGGGTGGTACGGATGAGCTTTCAAGCCCATCGGCATATAGCACCCATCGGCGTTTGTATTTATAATTTTTACGTGGTTTCCCCTCGAAATAACGGTTACCGAGATAATCAGTCCCAATGCTTTTGCCTTGAAACATTGAAATGAGACGAATAAATAACGGTGATTTTGTACCAAGATGTGTGCTTAAAAATTTGACCATGAGTGTGTCTTTATTGCCTATCGTTCGTATCTGTGGTTTGCTATTATCATGTGCATCAAGTGTTTAATATATAACGCTGAATTTCAAGTGCAAACAAAATTAATATAAAGGTTTTAACGAATATGGCTGAAAAATTATCTGGACATTCCATTATGGAAGCCAACCGCACGCGCAACGAACAATCTGATGTTGAAGGCGCTTTGGGCGGCGCGGGCGTTAAAGCTCAATTGCAGTCTCTTGAGCGCGAACCCATCCGCATCAATGCCCGTAAAGCTGGTTTCCCAGCCATTGAAATTGATTTGTCGTGGGATCGCCCTGAAATCAAAGCCGATAATTTTTTATCCCTAGCAAAATCTAAGCTTAAAAAAGAAAAAGCCGATCTTGATCTGGGTTGTTTATACGAACTTAAAAATGGCCAAAAGGGCTGCCTCCAAGCGTTTGGCGAATTATTTGGCTCTTATGATAGCACGCCATACATAAAACATTCTGGGGACGAACGTACAGGCGAGGCCGAAGGCGCAGACGAATCTATGACCATTAACGGCGCACATTGGGACGATATTAAGCGCGTATTGGTTTATGCTTATATTTATCAAGGCATTGAAAACTGGAACATGATACGATCTGAATGCATGATGCGCGTGGGTTCTGAAGAAAACGTTCGATTATCAATAGAGGCTAAAAAAGAAACATTGCCTATTTGCGCCCTTGTCACACTCGAAAATGATGATGGGAATATCGTGATCACGCGGCGCGCCGAATATTTTAGAGGTCACCCTGCGCTTGATCGTGCCTATGGTTACGGGCTTGAATGGGCCGAAGGAAAGAAAGATTAACGCGATGAGCAAAGAACATATATTAATCCCTGGGGAAAGCTTTGAGTTATCAGAGCTGGGCGCCGTTTTAAAAAACCTTAAAATATCCATTGAATGGCAATTATTGCCTGAACTTAAAAATCCACCAGAAGCCGATATATTCGCGCTACTGCTCGATAAAAATAACGTTGCCCCTACAAACGAAGATTTTATTTTCTTTAATCAGCTCGAGGGCGTTGAGAACGCGGCGTTTTTAAACAATGAAGACAACACCGCCATTCAAAATGGTGGGGCGCAATCCATCGTGGTTAATCTCGAATCTCTGCGTTACGATATTGTCGCCGTCAAATTGGGGATGAATATTTATCGTGGTGGTGAACGCGACCAATCTATGCGATTTTTAGAAAAAGCCACACTGAGTGTGTTCAATCACGATGATGATAAAAAACCACTGGCGCACATGACCATAAAGGGTGAAGACCATAAAGATACTGTATGCATGGTTATGTTGTACCTAACACGTAGCTCTAATGGGTGGAATGTCGCGCCTATGACTGAAGACATTCATAATTTTGCGGAACTCGCCCGTTCTCACGGGATAGTGGTCGCTGGCTAGATTCGTTTATTCGCCTGATGTATCTTTGGGTGGTTTGGGTGCTCTATTTTGCAAGTTTGGCGTAGCGATAGTGGCAGGCCCAGAACTTGATGAACCACCAGGCCCATAGCTCAAATTATGATTAAGTTGCGGTGTTTGTTCGTATTTCTGTGCTTGTTCAAGCTGAAGATCTTTCATGAGTTGTGGCGTTAACTCTAATTTTTCAATATCGTAATCCTTGGTTAAAGGCATCAATTGATCGTCGCCACCAGAACTTCGGATCATCAGCTCAGAGCGATGAAGAGATTGCCCTTCTTTACCCTTAGCTTTCATGAATTTTTGAAAATCGAAAATTGCTGTCATTACAGGCGTCCTTTACAAAATACTGGTGAGCGGTACGCGCTCAGCATAAATTAATGTACCTTTATCCACGCACCCCACAAGAATGCTGGTCACGAGACTAAGCGATAAACGCCACTCATGAGCGACATTAACGTTACACACCAATGCGTCATAATCTCTCCCAAACTCAAGGCTCATCACCCCTTGTTTGGAATCAAATATTGCATGTTGTGGTAATGCAGGTAGCGCGCCATCGCACACAAGCCCGTACTCGTTTATCTTCGTTTTTAGTAAATCAATGTTCATATTTTTTTATTACACCCAATTTTTTTATCCATTTAGTATAGCCTAATATTGGTTTTAATCCTAGTCTAATCAGTATGATTATTGTCACAGGCAGCGCTGGATTTATTGGTTACCATCTTTGCATGCGCCTGCTTGAGCAAGGTCACAGTGTTTTAGGCATTGATACAATTAACGATTATTATGATGTGGTTCTTAAACAACACCGCTTGAAAAAATTGGGCGCATTCCCAAATTTCACATTCAAACAATATGATGTGGCTAACCCACAATTGCCACAATTTCTTGGTGATTACAAAAATAATATAAGGTACATCTTTCATCTTGCCGCGCAAGCAGGCGTTCGCGCATCATCCAAAAATGCGCTTGATTATGGTCATGCCAATATGATGGGGCATCTTAATATGCTTGAATACGCAAGAATTTTGCCCCAATTAAACCATTTTATTTACGCCAGCTCGTCTTCCGTTTATGGAGACAGTGAGCCAACATCCGTTGTGACCGCGCGCGCCGATCAACCACTATCCATTTACGCTGCCACAAAAAGAAGTGGCGAGCTTTTGTCATCGGCATACGCGCATCTCTATGATTTCAACATTACAGGCGTACGCTTTTTCACCGCGTACGGCTCTTATGGACGACCCGATATGGCGTACTACATGTTCGCGCACAACATCATGAATGATATGCCCATACACGTTCACAATGATGGCTTATTGATGCGCGATTTTACTTATATTGATGATATCATAAATGGCGTTATGGCACTCATTGATAGCGAAAATGAAACGCGCCCTCTATATAATTTTGGTAGTGGCATAGCTCATAGCGTGAACGATTTAATTGATAGTTTAGAAAAGCATCTCAATCACAAAGCGTTGAGACAATCCAGCACCAAAGAGCGTACAGAAGTCAGCGCCACACTCGCCGATATTTCAGTTTCCAAGCTTGATTTAAATTACACTCCAACGACCTCACTTGATGATGGTATTGGGCATTTTGTGGCATGGTTTAAAGAGTATCACGGGCTATGAATGTAACATTTCTACTGATTATTTTTGGCTTAAGCGCATTTATCGTGAGCGCTTCTATGCCATTGCTTATCGCGTGCCTTAAACGGCAACGGCTAATGGATATACCCAATGAGCGCAGCTCTCACACAAAAGCCATTCCGCGCGGTGCTGGTTGGATTGTTGCAGGTCTGCCTCTTGTGTATTTATTGATCTTTATATCCATGTCTTTTTCATGGAGCATCTTTGGTTTTGCGAGCGCGCTTATGTTGCTCATGGGCGTATCTGCCATTGATGATAAAATCTCTCTATCTGCCAAAATGAGATTATTAATACAAATGATTGCCGTTGGCTTATGCATTTTCACATTGCCAAGTGATGTACGTGTTTTGGAACTTATCCCCTTTGAAATTGAACGGATTTTTCTCTTTTTTGGGATGATTTGGCTCATTAATCTTACCAATTTTATTGACGGCATTAATGGCATCACGGGCGTTAATATGCTCACCACATCCATCGGGTTTATCATCCTCGCGCCGTTCGTGCCATTCATTGGTTTAATCGGTGCTGTCATTGGTGGCGCGGCTTTAGGCTTTTTGTTCTGGAACGTCCCAAAAGCGAAAATATTTATGGGCGATGTTGGCTCTATCCCACTCGGGGTATGGGTTGGGTATGGGTTAATTTACGTGGCAAGCACGTACGGCATCACCACCGCATTTTTGCTGTACGCATACCCAATGCTCGATGCCACATACACCCTCATAAAACGAGGGGTTAGGCGCGAGAAAATTTGGCACGCACATAATGAACACTTTTATCAAAAATCCGTCCAAAACGGGCGCGGCCACTTCACAACATCTCTGTGGATTGGGTTTTTCAATCTCGCCTGTATTCTATTGGCGCTAATTGGGGTCCAAATTATTACATTTAAAGCCATTGCTATAGTCTTAACACTTCTTGGATTCGCTCTCATTACGCGGTTTTTCACATCCTTGCCACCACAAAGCAATGCTATCTTACTGGTGATTAACGAAGCGTCATATTTCTTTTCACATCGTTTATCGCTCGCCAAAGCGTTGCAATCCAAGGGATATGACGTTCATATTGCCGCGCCTGAAATAGATGGTGATTTGGCTAAACAATTTAAAGATCTTAACTTTACGCCTCATGCCTTTCTTGATGGTCATGACAAAAAAGCGCATTTAAAAAGCGTTGTGACATTGGATCGCATTATCAAAAAAATTGATCCTCAATTGGTACATTTGGTGACCTTAAAAAGCAGCTTACGCTGGTTTTTACAATTATTTCTGGGTCACAGGCGCCCTGCCATCCATATCATTGCGGGGTTTGGTCAACTATCGTTTGACCATTGGCACGCCCGCGTGGCGCGCTTTATCATACTTGCTATGGTGTGGGTATTGTCTTGGACCACTCGGTCTATTTTTGTAACGCAAAACCCGCGCGATTATGATCGTATGGCAAACATCCCATTCATCAATAAAAAAGCATTAACCATGATTGCTGGTTCTGGAGTCGATACAGATTTTTTTACACCCAGAGCCAAAATCAACAAAAAAGCCAATCTTCAAATTGGCACCGCCACCCGCCGTTTGAAATCTAAAGGCTTGGTTAAGCTCGCGCAATTGGGTCAATATACCAAACATAACGATTTAAGCATTGATCTTCATGTCGCGAGCACACCCGTTATAGACACTCATTGGGATGCCATTCATGAAAAAGTTTGGGAGCAATGGGTTACGAGTGATTTATTTAAAGATCATGGCTCTATACATGACGTTCAATCTTTTTTACATGATTTGGATGTGTTCGTTTATCTCTCAACATCTGGCGAAGGCTTAGCAAAATCATTGCTTGAGGCTGGTGCATGCGGGCTACCCATTATCACAACCGATCATGCGGGTTGCCGCGAAGCGGTTATCGAAGAGGAAACGGGTTTCATTATACCCATTGATGCCAACCTCGAACATATCGTTCAAAAGCTACAAATTTTCGTCAATAATCCAAAATTGTTAAATGAAATGGGTAAAGCGTCACGAAATCATATCGTGAATAATTTTTCAGATAAAATCGTGATTGAAAAAATGTTAGCTCTATATGCTCAATTGATAAAAAGTCTTCATGTCCAAAAAACTTAAAATCTTAATCTCTGGTGGTACTGGCTTTGTAGGTAAGGCGCTCATTGAGCGTGCCAATCGATCTCATTTTGTGTACGCGTTAAATCGCCGAAAAAGCGAAACCAAACAAACATATCCAGTTTTCGTGCCCACCGATTGGAACAACATAATTTTGTTGTCTAAAACGATGGAGGGCATGGATGCTTTTGTTCATTGTGCTGGCCTTGCACACGGCAAAGACGGGGATATGATGAATATTAATCACGATCTCACTGTTAATCTGGCCACCGCCGCGATCAAAGCAAAATTATCTCAATTTATATTCATCAGCAGTGTGTCAGTTTTAGGAGCATCAGGGTACTTTGATATCACCAATCAACCCAATCCGAGCAATGCATATGGTCTATCAAAACTTAAAGCTGAGCAGTCATTGTACCGATTATTCAAAGATGAAAAGACGGTTCTCACCATCATTCGTCCACCCATGATCATCGGTAAAGATGCGCCAGGGCATGCGCAAGCACTTCGCGGTATAATTTCTAAAGGTTGGCCATTACCCTTTGCGGGGCTTAAAGCCTCGCGCTCTTATATCACTTTGGATCGTTTGTACGATACCATCGAAAAAACCGTTAAAAACAACACGAAATCGTTGCTCATTCATAGTGAAAGTGGTCATGTCAGCGCTGCCGATTTAATCCGTATCATAGCGGATGAAAATGATTTAAAAGCACGTTTATTTTATGTGCCAGCACTTATCTTCAGCATATTATCATTAATCCCATCATTCAAATCAAAACTATTTCCATTGTTAAATGATCATGTGATCAAATCGGAAATGAGAACCCTAGACAGTTGAATTTAGACCGATTAGTATAGTTTCATGAACACAAAAGATAAGATGCTTAATGCAGCGCGAAAACTCCTTTTGAATAAAGGCGTTGAAGCCACATCCGTCGATGATATTTTAACCGCGACCAAAACGGGTAAGAGCCAATTTTATCATTATTTTGGCAACAAAGCAGGCATGGTCGATGCCGTACTGGGTACGCTTATCACCGAAATCAGTCTCAATAAATGGTGCGGAACATCATTGCCTAAAATATCCAACTGGGATGATTTAGAGACATATTTACAAATTATGGGCGGCGATAATTTTCATGGCCACCCGCTCGCACTTTTATGCCTATCAATTCGCCCAAAAGACCGCGTTAACTATGCGAAACTTATCGAACTGAATAAATCTTTGTCGCAACCAATCATCTCTTTTTTACAATCAGAGCAAAGCGCGCAGCGGTTTTTAAAAGCCGCCAATGTCACAGAGATGGGGCAAATGGCCTTGACAAATATGATAGGGTATTCAATTAACAAAGCCTTAGAACAAAATGATGCATCATTAACCGCGAACGTTGTCGCGCATCACACAACCATTTATTTGAAAGCGTATGCCCGTGTTTGAAAATCTAGCTCTGTTATTCTCTGACCCTGCCGTATGGGGCACTTTATTGGCGTTATCAGCCATGGAAATTGTCCTTGGAATTGATAATTTGGTCTTGATTGCCATTTTATCGGACAAATTACCACCCGCACAACGCCCTATGGCGCGCCGTTTAGGGCTCATATTTGCACTTGTCACGCGCATTTTACTGTTATCTTTGGTGTTTATGATTTCAACATTGGTTAAACCCGTGTTCGATATCATGGGGCACTCTGTGTCATGGCGCGATATATTGTTATTCGCTGGTGGCGCGTTCTTATTGTTCAAAGCTTGGAAAGAATTGGCCGAAGAATTATCACCTCATGAAACGACACATAAAATGTCAGGTGCCAATGCGCTTGCTCTTGTTATCGTTCAAATCGGTTTCATGGATATCGTGTTTAGTTTTGACAGTGTGATGACCGCTATAGGTCTCGCAGACAACATCGAAGTGATGATTTTGGCGGTACTGGCGGCCATGGCCGTGATGCTCTTTGCGGTGGACTGGGTCAGTAACTTCATCTCCAACAATCCATCCATTAAAGTTTTGGCTTTATGTTACATGCTCCTCATCGGTGTGACATTGGTCGCTGAGAGCATACACATGCATATCCCAAAACCTATGGTCTATAGCGCGATGGCGTTTTCATTCTTTGTTGAAATGATAAATTGGTATGGACGCAAACGTAAAGCACATATGATGTTAGAGCGTAATACAGCCGCAGGAAAAAACGTTAATATACACGATTAAGACGTACGTTTTTCATACGTTAAGAATGTGTATTCAAGACCTTTATCATCGTCTTGATGGGGGCCATCTTTATCAATTTCTTGCCATTCATCACTTAACTGCGGGAAAAATGTATCGCCATTCGCAATCGTATCTACGCGCGTGAGGTAGAGCCTACCCGCTGTTTCAATCGCTTGTTTGTATATTTGTCCACCGCCAACAACCATAATTTCGTCATGCGTTAATGTTGAGGCATGTGCAATAGCATCATCAAGAGACGTCACATAATACACGTGTTCACAATCACTTGTCTGAGGCGTACGCGAAATGACAATATGCGTACGTTTTGGCAAAACACCAGGAAGGCTTTCAAATGTTTTGCGCCCCATAATCATAGGTTTACCAAGCGTTTTTTGTTTGAAATATTGTAAATCGCCCTTTATGCGCCACGGCAAATCCCCATCCACGCCAATGCAATGATTTTTATCCATTGCAGCAATGAGTGAGATTATCGTCATACAGCAATCGGCGCTTTAATAGATGGATGCGCTTCATAACCCTCCAGTGTAAAATCTTCAAATACGAAGTCTTCAAGATTTTTGACATCAGGATTGAGGTGCATTTGAGGCGCTTTGTAAGCCTCATCAAGACGTGATAATTGTTCTTTGGCTTGTTCGAAATGATTAAGATAAACATGAGCATCACCAAAACTATGGACAAAGTCCCCAACTTTTAACCCGCACACTTGTGCGATCATTTTGGTGAGAAGCGCATAGGACGCAATATTAAACGGCACACCAAGGAAAATATCGGCACTGCGTTGATAAAGCTGGCAAGATAATTCTCCATTGGCGACATAAAATTGAAATAAGCAATGACACGGTGGCAATGCCATTTCATCAACAAAGGATGGATTCCACGCACTCACTATATGACGACGGCTATTGGGATTATTTTTGATCCCATCGATTAAATTTTTAATTTGATCAACCGATCCACCATTAGGATTAGGCCAACTACGCCATTGATAGCCATAAACAGGGCCAAGATCACCATTTTCATCCGCCCATTCATCCCATATACGCACTTTATTGTCTTTGAGGTATTTGATGTTTGTATCGCCTTTTAAAAACCACAAAAGCTCGTGAATGATAGATTTCAAATGGAGCTTTTTCGTGGTCAAAAGCGGGAAGGATTCACGCAAATCATAGCGCGATTGCCACCCAAATAGTGACACTGTACCTGTACCCGTTCGATCTCCGCGCTCAACGCCCGTTTCCATGACGGTGCGCAAAAGATGACAATATTCCTGATCTACGGTGTTGTAATGCTTCATAAATTCACTTTAACCCGATTCCGTCCTTTAAAAACAGATCGTAATGCCCTATAATGGAAATGTTGGGGATATCTCCTCGACTATGACACTAAACGGCGCTTAGAATAGGCGATATGGACCCGGGGGCAGTTCCCGGCAGCTCCACCAAGAGTAATCAAAGGTTGTGATGATTTAATAATCATTATGACCACTGGCGAAAACCTAGTTTTTTGTGATTGAGGCTCGTATCATACCTTGGTGGTATGTGTGAACCGAAAAGAGCAATAAAACCTAGTTTGCAGAATGGTCAGAGCGATTACTCCTATTGGGGCTGATGCAGGATCGACATGCGTAATAAAGAAGATGCTTTGTGTTCGATATGGTTCCGACGTAATCGGGCTAAATTTTAGTTGCAAATGACAACTCAAAACTAGTTCCTATGGCTATCGCTGCTTAAGCGATTGTCTAGAACAATCTTAAATTCCTAGAGGTGTAGTAGCTTTTGGGTGGGGACGCCGGCGCCTAGCAACAGAGAGCCGGCACTTTTTTATTTAGGTCTTTACCTTTTTCATTCTCACGTCTTTGCTTATCGCTTGAGTAGCCCCGCTACACTTCTTTCTTCGCGCCAATGAGTGTGAAAAAATCTTTTGACCCGTGCAAATTAATTGTTATTTTAAATTAGAGAGCTAATTCGAAATAACGCCTTCTGATTTTAACAATGCGCGTTTTGTTGCGATCCCGCCATAACCCGAATAACCCCCTAAACCACCATCGGTGCGGACAACACGGTGACACGGTACACGTGGCGCATCGGGGTTTTTGCCACAAGCATTGGCCACGGCGCGTACAGCTTTTGGTTTGCCAATGCGTTTTGCAAGTTCCGTATAAGTGACGACCTCGCCTTTGGGAATATTTAGCAATTCCGTCCATACCAATTGTTGGAATTCTGTGCCTTTGGGTACGTCACTCATTTTAATATCTCCTTGATTGTATATTTATCAAACATATCGCTCCGTATGTTTTGATTATCACGAGATAATGGAATGGAGGCAAGTATTGGTAGGTCATAGCTCTGCTCCCCAAACACATGATCCACATGACCGCACTTCTCACATTGATGATACGCCATATTTTCAATCAGGCCAATAATGGGCACATTCAATTTTTCAAACATCGCGCGTCCCTTTTTAACATCCGCCAGCGCGAGGTCTTGCGGGGTGGTCACCAAAATAACGCCATCGCATTCAACCGATTGAGCAAGTGTCAATTGAATATCCCCTGTCCCTGGTGGCGTGTCTAGAATAAGTATGTCCAAATCGCCATCATGTCCCCAATTCACGTCCGATAATAATTGCTTGAAGGCTGATTGCACCATAGGCCCGCGCCATATAAGAGCTTGGGATTGATCCACCATAAACCCGATCGACATCACATCTATGCCGTGCGTTTTGATGGGGATAATCTTACCCTTTTCTTGCTCAGGTTTGGCATCCATAATGCCAAAAATTTTTGGCACAGATGGCCCATATATATCGGCATCTAGTAAGCCCACCTTTAACCCTGATTTAGCCAATGACAATGCCAGATTGGCAGCCATTGTAGATTTTCCAACACCGCCTTTGGCCGAAGCCACAGCGATAATTTTTTTAACGCCTTTGACTGTTATTTTTGAGGGCGCTTTGGCAGGTGCGGTCTTAGCAATATCTGGCGCCGCTTTGTGAGCGCTCAAGGCAATATTATAGCCTGATTTTTCAAGTCCTATCTTTGATAAAGCGCCCTCTATGTGTGGTTCTATATTGTTTAAAAGCTTGGCTTCTGATGACGGCAACTCAATGATAATCATCCAAGCATAACTTTGCGTTTGAGAGGCCGTAATGTCAGCACTAGGGGTGATGGGCAATAGCGCCGCTTTGATAGCGTCTTCGTTAATCACTTTTTTTTTTGATTTTAAAAACATATTTTGCCTTATTTCATTTAATGTTGGGGCTTGCCGAGGGCGCGTGAGCGCTATACAACATATATAGTTAGAGACACAAAAATAATAGGGAAGATTTTAAAAATTATGGCAGACAATAACGGCAACACCCCCAATCCTTGGGGCAATAAACCGCCCAAAAAACCGCGTGGGACTAATGCGCGCCCTGATATCACACCCGATATCAACCAAGCCTTTGGTAAAGCAAAAGAGACATTATCAGGTATTTTTCCAAATGGTGGTGGCAAAGGTGGATTTTTAATTCCTGCCATTTTGATTGCGCTCGTATGGATCGCTTCTGGGGTTTATTTCGTGAATCCTGCTGAAAGCTCAGTTATTCAACGTTTTGGTGCGTGGGAACGCACACAAACTGAAGCGGGTATCGGTTTACATTTACCATGGCCGTTTGAAAGCCACACCATTGTGAACACACAACTAGACCGTCGCTTGAGCATAGGTTTCACAGGTCAAGATTCACGCGCCGCACAATCAATTTCCGCTGAAAGCTTGATGCTCACAAAGGATGCCAATATTGTTGATATTAACGTGGTGGTGCTGTGGAACATTAGCTCCGCCGAAGATTATCTGTTTAATGTTGTGTCTCCTGATACCACCATTAAACAAGTTGCCGAAAGCGCGATACGCGAGGCCGTTGGTCAAGCCCCATTACAACGTATCATCACCAATGGTCGTGACGATGTTGCCGTACAAGTTCAAAACAAAATGCAATCTATATTAGACACGTACACTTCAGGTATTTCAGTCAAACAAGTTTTGATCCAAGAAGCCACGGTCCATCCTGATGTACTTGAAGCTTTTGATGATGTGGTTGCCGCGCGCCAAGATGCGGAACGTTTCCAAAACGAGGCGATGATTTACAGCAATGATATTATTCCAAAGGCTCGCGGTGAGGCGATAAAAGTGATTGAATCATCCGAGGCGTACAAAGAATCCCAAGTTGCCAAAGCACAAGGTGATGCGGCACGATTTGATGAAGTTTATGCCGCCTATCAAAGTGGGCGTGACGTCACGCGTGATCGTATTTTCATTGAAACCATGGAAAGCATTCTTGGCAATGCGCAGACATTCATCGTTGATAAAAATGCTGGTCAAGGCACTGTGCCTATACTACCTCTTGGTAATAGCAATTTCCCACCCGCACAACCTAGAACAACAGGAGGGCAATAATCATGGCCATTCCCGCTAACGATAACCCACAAAAAACGATGTTCAATTATATCATTTTTGTCGCCGTTGCGATCATAGTGATCACGCAGTTTTTATTCACGGTCGATCAAACACAACAAGCCATTGTGCTCCAATTTGGTAAGCCTGTACGTGTGATTCAAGAACCTGGTCTAAAAGTTAAAGTACCTTTCATTCAAAACGTACGCTTTTTTGATAAACGTATTTTGAATGTGGATTTACCTCCAGCACGTGTAAATTTATCCAGTGGTCAACGTCTATCTTCTGGTAATGAAGAGGCTGAGATTTTAGACACTGGTGGCGAGCCTGTTATTATTGACACGTTCGCTCGTGTACGTATCACGGATCCATTATTGTTCTATAAACGTCTTGATACCGTTCGTAATGCCGAAGCGCGTATACAATCATTGATGAACTCGGCTTTGCGTGATGTATTGGGTCAAGCATCCTTGCAAGATATTTTGTCGCCCGTACGCACGCAAATCACAGAAACCATACGTACACGTCTTAATAATGAGATGGAGGCACGGGGTGTTGAGGTTGTGGATGTACGTATTGTGCGCGCCGATCTTACAGATCGTATGCAAAGCTCAACTATCAATCGTATGATCTCAGGACGACGTGAACAAGCCACGGACATCCGTGCTAAAGGTGAAGAAAAGGCGGCGCAAATCAAAGCTGATGCCGATCGTCAACGCACTGTGATTTTGGCCAATGCCAACAAACAATCCCAGATTTTCCGCGGTGAAGGTGATCGTATTGCGATTAAGACTTATGCTGAGGCGTTCAACAAAGACCCAAGTTTTTATAGTTTCTTGCGTTCCATGGAAGCGTACAAAAATGTATTCAGTAAAGGCGGAACACAGTTCGTACTCTCACCTGATCAACAATTCTTAAGACACATGGATCGTTAATATTATGATGGTGCGCACTTTGTCATTATTGGCTATGACGGCTTTGTTAAGCCTAACAAGTTATGATGCGCATGCACAAAGCAACACGACTGTGATGCCCTCTAATCCTGAGCTAACAAGACCTGTAAGCTTTGCCAATTTGGCACAAAAATTGTTACCCACTGTGGTCAATATCTCGTCTACGGGGCGTTTGGCCGTTAATCAAAATCCGTATGGCACGCCTGAGCAACTCGCGCCTGATACGCCCGCCTCACCTTTCGAGGACTTTTTTCAAGATTATCTGGATCATCAAAATGGCAGTCCAAATGTTGAAAATGCCTCACTTGGCTCTGGTTTCATCGTGGACGCCGCAAAGGGCCTTATCGTCACCAACAATCACGTGATCACAGAGGCCAGCGATATCCGCGTGACTTTGTCGGATGACAGTTCCTATCGTGCCGAGATTGTTGGCATTGATGAAAAAACTGACATCGCCTTGTTGAAAATAAATACTTTGGGAAAACAGCTCACACAAATTAATTACGGGGATAGCGACAATCTTCGCGTGGGTGATTGGATATTGGCAATTGGTAATCCTTTCGGACTAGGTGGTACAGTTACAGCAGGTATTGTTTCTGCGCGCTCTAGAGATATTAATGCGGGGCCATATGATGATTTTATTCAAACAGATGCCTCTATAAATCGAGGCAATAGTGGTGGCCCTATGTTCAACACTAAGGGCGAACTCATTGGTATCAATACGGCTATTTTCAGCCCGTCAGGTGGCTCTATTGGCATTGGTTTTGCCATCCCAATTAACATGAGCCGATCTATCATCAACCAATTGATTGAATTTGGTGAAGTGAAGCGTGGATGGCTTGGGATCAAAGTGCAATCCATAACCCCTGAAATTGCAGAAGCCATTGGCTTGAAAGATGGCCCAAAAGGGGCACTGGTCGCTGATGTGATTGACAACAGCCCTGCGCAAAAATCAGGCTTACAGCCTTATGATGTTTTGCTTGAGTTCAATGGCAGAGCGATCAAAACTATGCGCGATTTACCCATTATTGTGGCCGAATCTAAAATTGATACACCCCTTGATGTCAAAATATTGCGCGAAGGCGCCGAAATGGATACCCAAGTGACACTTGAGGCTGCAAAAATTCCTGTTGTGATCAAAGTGCCTCCAGTCGCAATGGATGGTGACGATGAACAAGAATTAATGCACGATGACACTCACGTTGAGCCACATCAATTGCCAGAACAACATAACGTTGCAACAGGCCATTATATTGAACAAATGCAAATGGCATTATCAACCATTTCACGCCCTCTAAGCCAAAAGTAT
>JBBKXB010000025.1:0-15621 GCA_037969255.1 Bdellovibrionales bacterium
CAGCCATAACTTTTGATGGTGAGGGTACTAATGCGTTTTGGTCGCCCATATAAAATTCTCCATGAATAATAAAATATTGCATGAATACAGAACAGTTTTTTAATTATGTCAATAAATTATTGATCCATTGGTCGCTCGTACTTTGTGGCGCGTCCTTGACCTGTGCGAACAATGTAACCACACCCAATCAAGCCATCTATGATCCGCAAAAGTGACCGCCGTGCGGGGCGTTGCGATATAAACATTCCATCCTCAATTTGGCTGATTGATAATCTATGACGTTTTAATGTTCTTAAAATATCGTCTTCATGGGGTGTGAATCGTTGCATACATATATAATAGGCTAAAAATAGACAATTTACAAGCCTATACGTGACAAATTCATGCCAATACGTGCCAATACGTGCCAAAGTTTTCCTATTTTGTTCTCTTTTTACCCTTGCGACCACCATAGAATCATGTCACAAATAATTCATAACAAGATATATTAAAGGAGATTAAAATTATGGCTGCAGCATCAAAAGCAGATAGACCAGATGCCGATAAGGGCAAAGCGCTCGAATCCGCTCTAGCACAAATAGAACGTGCGTTTGGTAAGGGTTCGATCATGAAAATGACGGGCACCGCTGGCGTGGATATTGACGTGATTCCAACGGGTTCACTGGGTTTAGACATGGCGCTTGGCATAGGTGGTCTACCGCGTGGGCGCGTGGTGGAGATTTATGGTCCTGAAAGCTCAGGTAAAACCACGCTCGCGCTCCAAGTCATTGCTGAGGCGCAAAAATTGGGCGGTACGTGTGCCGTTGTGGATGCCGAACATGCGCTTGATCCAAGTTACGCTAAAAAATTGGGCTGTAACGTTGATGAGCTCTTGATCTCGCAACCTGATACAGGTGAGCAAGCGCTTGAAATCGTGGACACATTAGTGCGCTCTGGCGCGCTTGATGTGTTGGTGATTGATAGTGTGGCGGCGCTTGTCCCACGCGCCGAACTAGAAGGCGATATGGGCGATTCTCATATGGGTCTTCAGGCGCGTCTTATGTCCCAAGCGCTTCGCAAAATCACGGGTTCGATTTCTCGTTCCAACACAATTGTGATCTTTATCAACCAAATCCGCTCGAAAATTGGCGTGATGTTTGGCTCACCAGAAACGACCACGGGCGGTAACGCGCTTAAGTTCTATGCTTCTGTTCGTATTGATATTCGCCGTATTGGCGCGATCAAAGACCGCGAGGAAATTATCGGAAACCAAACGCGTATCAAGATTGTGAAGAACAAATTGGCCGCACCGTTCCGCCAAGTTGAATTTGACATTTTGTACGGCGAAGGCATTTCAAAAATGGGTGAAGTTTTGGACATGGGTGTCAAAGCCGAACTCGTTGAAAAAGCGGGCTCTTGGTACTCCTATGATGGGCAACGCATTGGGCAAGGGCGTGAAAATGCACGTCAATTCCTCAAAGACAATCCTGAGGCCGCCGAAAAACTTGAAAAAGCCATCCGCGGTGAAGCCGAAAAAGTATCAGAAGCGCTTCTAGCCGATGATGCCAAAGACGATGCGGCGAATGACGAGTAATCAGTTAAGACTTGCTCTGATTGAAGATCGTGAGCAAGTCTTAACTTTATTAAGTGATAATATCGGGCAAGAGCATTATGCTCTGGCCAAGCAATATTTTGATGCAATGTTTTCCGATAGTTTTCGAAAATCTACATTTGTAGTTTGCGAAAAACACAACGAAATTATCGCTGCATCAGCATTTTCTGAGGAGCTCTTTACTGTAGATACTTGGGGGGTTAGCTGGGTTTGTGTGGATAAAAAACATAGGAATCAAAGTGTCGGGCAAAAAATTGTAAATTTTTGTGTTGATCAAATATCAAAGCACACCAATAAACCATCTACAATTATACTGGCAACGTATCCTGATAAAACAAAGCTATATGAGTATTGTGGTTTTAAAGAAATCGGACGCGATCACGAAGATGGAAGTTTTATGATTAAGTATATCAATAAAAATTAACTGTTTTCTTTCATAACGCGTGCTTTATTACGGTTCCAATCGCGATCTTTGACCGTGGCGCGCTTATCGTGAAGCTTTTTACCTTTGGCGACACCCAGATCAATTTTGGCGATCCCTTTTTTATTAAAATAGAGCTTTAGTGGGATGAGCGTGAGGCCTTGGCGTGTGACCAGCCCCGCAAGACGATTGATTTCCTTGCGGTGGAGTAACAATTTGCGCGTACGTTTGGAATCAATGGATTGGTAAGACACGGCGGCCTCGTAGGGTTCAATCAGCATGTTGATGATATAGATATCGTTATCTTTGCTGTCGGCATAACTTTCGGCGATTGAGGCTTTACCAAGGCGAAGCGATTTCACTTCCGCGCCCTTAAGCTCCAGACCAGCTTCGATGTTTTCAATGATCTCGTACTCAAAACGTGCGCGTTTATTGACGGCCACCGTGGCACCTGCCTCTAAAAATCCTGATTTTGATTTTGTCTCTTTACTTGTCATGAGGATTGATACATCCATAATACATGCGTATTTGTCAATTGATCTTAACGGCTTTGTTTTTAACCATTTGTAGCGGTGCCCTTAATATGGCTTGGGCACAATCGATTGAAGGAGACGTGCGGACGTGGCTTGAGCTTAAAAAAGCGAGCAATCCTGATATGGGGCAAGTCGCACGGATTGAGGCGCGTCATCCCGATTGGCCGATTATTAAATCAAAGAATACCCCATCCAAAGCCAGAAGCGGGTGGCATAGCATTCATTTACAAGCGCGTGAAGCGCTCGAAGAGGGTCACTATCAACGCGCTTATAATTTGGTAAGCAACACACCTTATAAAGACGGCACAGACTTTTCTGAAGCAGAATTTTTAGCAGGCTTTATAGCGTTACAGTTTTTAAACAATTCTAAACAAGCGCTCGTGCATTTTGAAAGATTACATGGTGGCGTAAACAGCGTGATTTCAAAATCTCGTGGCGCATATTGGTCAGCAAGAGCGGCCAAAGCGTTCGGAGATCAAGGCAGAGCCGCGCAATGGTATAATGTGGCGCGCGCTTATCCCGTAACATTCTTTGGTCAAAAAGCATTTGAGGAAACCAATGCTTCTTATAATCGCGGTGCAATTTTGCGTAGCAACGCACAAAAATCAAATGCTTTGCGCGTTGGCGATACGCGTTTTGCGGCGGCCAATTATCTCTATCAAATAAACGAAATTCCTTATGCGCGCGTTTTTCTTATATCGCTCGCACGTGATGCACAAAGTAATAGCGATTTTGATCAGGCCTATGCGATTGCAAAACGGAACAACGATCGCACTGCGTTGACAAAAATTGCACGCAAAGAAGGGGTCGCTGGCATATCACCAAGTTTGGATGGATATCCTATGCTCACGCAAAATGAACAGTCACAAATTGCGCGTGCGGGTATGGGATCACGCCGTGCTTTGGTGCATGCAATTGTGCGTCAAGAAAGTGAATTTGATCAATATGCACAAAGTCACGCCAATGCGCGTGGTATGATGCAACTCTTACCATCAACGGCCACGACCGTTGCAAGGCGTTTGGGTGTGGGTCATGACACATCAATGCTCAAAGACAATCCGCAACATAATATCTTGCTCGGGTCGGCCTATCTTAAATCACTAATTGATCGATATAATGGATCAACGATTTTGGCTGTGGCTGCCTATAATGCAGGACCAGGGCGCGTTGATGAATGGCTAGGTCGTTTTGGTGATCCACGCACGAACGCTGTGAAAACTGAAAATTGGATTGAGCTTATTCCTTTTTCCGAAACACGAAATTATATTCAGCGCGTCACGGAAGGCGAAGCAATTTATAAAACAAGACTATAAACTATTGTGCAAAAAATGGTGCAAGATATGATGATAAAGATTTTATAGCAGACAAAATATCATTAAGTCTGTAAATTACTCTACTATGAGAACCATTAAACCCGAACATATTTGGACCAAGGCTGCGCTGGCGATTGCTGATGCGCTTGGCCGTAACACCGTGCGCGAGGTGGGTGGATGTGTGCGCGATAGTTTAATAGGACGCGATGTTCAAGATATCGATTTTGCCACCGTGCATGAGCCTGATGAGGTTATTCGTTTGCTCGAAAACGCAAGTATCGTGGTCAAAAAAACGGGATATGATCATGGCACAGTGTCGGCCATCATTGATAAAAGAGCGTATGAAATTACAACGTTGCGGCGCGATGTCGATACGGATGGGCGTCACGCCAAAGTGTCCTTTAGCACCAGTTGGGAAGGCGATGCACAGCGGCGCGATTTTACGATCAACGCACTTTATTGTGATGATGCGGGAAAAATTTATGATGAAATAGGGCGCAGCATAACCGACATTGAAGCGCGTATTATTCGTTTTATTGGTGAGCCTGAAAAACGTATCAAAGAGGATTATTTGCGCGTTTTAAGAGTGTTTAGATTTTATGCGCAACTCAAAGATTTCACAATTGAGGAGGCAAGTTTAAAGGCATGTCGTGGTCACGAAGACGGATTGTCACAGCTCTCGATAGAGCGGGTTACCGATGAGTTTGTAAAATTGCTCTTGGCGCCCAACACGGTTAAATCTCTTAACGCGATGAAGAGCGTCCAGATTGCCACGCATTTTAAAATCAACGAAAATGCGCCTGCGTATTTTGATGCGGTTAAGGATGTGGTTAAAACAAACGTCATGTTGCCAAGTTTGGTGGTGCTCGCTTTTGGACAAAATTATAAAACGCACTTACGATTGTCTAATGCTGTTATAAAAATTGCCACGTTAATACATACACTCGAACCCAAAATGAGCTGGCAAGAAACGGCGTACCGATTTGATCGTGCAACGGCGCTTAATCATTATCTGTATCAAAATATTATAAATGCACGCGTGATTGAGCTTGAAATTTTGCGTGACATTGACAATTTTCCTATTCCTAAAAACCCAATCACATCAAAGGCATATATTGAAAAAGGTCTTGAAGGAAAGGCTTTAGGGGACGCGATGCGCCGTGATGAAGAGGTATGGATTGATAAAACATTCAAAGTTTACGAAAATACGCATGAATAATGATGACTGAGGCACTGTTTTTGTGTTATATTAAGTGAAAATTAACGCTTTATTTAATGTTTTATGTCATAATATCGTTAGGGTTGGTCTATATTTTTGGATATAGGTTGGTCAAGATATAATGTGACAATAAGCATTAAAGCTTTGATTGTTAAGAATAATAAGGGTGTTTTAAGATATGAATAAGTTTATGCATTTCATTTTGATGGTGACTATGGCGGTGACAATGTCAGCGTGTTTGCCTGATGGTGATTTGGGCAGCGAGACGTCAAAAACGCAAATTCGCCGCGAGGCGCAAGCCACAGGCTTGGCACGTTCATTGGCTGTTGTTAGCTCGCGCGTTTTTGGTTCATTCACCACTGATAGTAATTCTCCTTTCGTTATAGCCGCCCAATCAGGCGGCGTTGATAATTTGGCCACCACGATGGTGGATTTCAAAAGTACATTTGGCCTTAGCCTTGGCCCTGCGGGTGACAAAGTTAAAGCGGGTTATTGTGGTGATACGAATGCTGGTACGGGCAAAAGCTTTATCGTGTGGTTGTCTGATGCGGATTCAAATAATAAATTTTTACCAAAAGGTTTAGGGGATGGTGCTTCTGGCGCTGTGATGGCAGAGCTTAGCAATATGTCTGACCCATCATCGGTTGGTTATGTGTCTAATAATCGTCTTGAAATGCAAGACGGACAAAGCTTGACGTTGGGTTCGTGTCAAAACGCCTTTAATATTCCTGTCGGTGCCCCTGTAATGGTGTTTGCCAATATCGAAGAAGTGGCCATCATGAAAGAAGTTACAACACGCACCGAAACACGCACGATTGCGTGTACGGGCGACCAAACGGGTACGGTTACGGAAAAAAGAGATATTGTTGTCTCGGCTGATAATAGTGAAAATACAGGTGGTTGGACAGTGGTGACGGACTTATGTTCGGGCACAGTGTCTCAAATCGCGGCATCTAGTGTGTCTGCGAGTAACGCTGATCTTTTGGGGTCTGGTAGCGCCGTGGTTGGCGCTTTGCCAAACGGCGTGCTTAAGAATCTTTTGGGTGATTTGGCCGCAACGGATTGTGTATCGGGAACGGCCACAAAAACTGTCGTTGACCCTAACACAGGGGAAACCGAGACAATCACTTATGACACCTGCGAGGATGATAATGTCGCCTCTGATGCCGTGGCTGGCCTTGTGAGTGTTCCAGTGGGCGATCCGTATGAAGAAACAATTTCACGTGCCTGTTCAAGCAGTACGCTTGGCGAGAGCGACCCCAATTATGAAACCACAACCATTCCTGGAACAGGTGGCAATACGCTAACGGGTAAATGGTCGACAGGTATTTGGTCGCCTAATAATGGCGCAGTTTATAAACGAGAAATACAAGATTATAATGTCACCTATCCAGACGGCACAGTAACATTAGTATCCGCGCGCGGTAAGTGGGAAGGCAAATCACTTAATTGTATGCGCTCTGAAACGATCACATTTGACGCTGATGATTTTGCACCCATTTGGACAAATTTAGGCGTTGACGTTAATAACCTTACACTCATTGAAAATGACGGCATTTCATATACACGCACCGCCACAGTTAACGGGTGGGCTAACGCACAAACACTAACACCTAATGCCGCCACTTATTCTCCATGGTCTGAGGCCAGTTTAAGCGGTAAATGGCAAGAAAGAACTTATGACGACATCACATGCCCAACGGGCGGAGCGGGTGTACGAACCAATTTAAGAACCCATACTTTAACAGGCTATCGCACGGTCACATCAAGCGCGTGGACATCTGGCGATAATTGCGGTGGCACATGCTTAACCGATAATTCAGGGCGCAAAGGCTTTAACAATACGGTGCGTGCATTATGGGCATCATTTAACGGTGCAAGCGATTCATCCCAATTTAGCGGCACGGACGGAAAGCTCCGTAACAACTGCCCGACAGGATACGCTCCTACCGAGTTGCGCGATGACAGCGATTCTAGCCACTCTATTGCTGAGGATAATTTTAAAGGGTCAGCCACGCAATTATGTTTAAAAACCTCTGTTGATAGCATTTCTATGACGTCTGAATGGAAAGCCTATGGCTGTTCATCTGGAATGACGCATACTGGTGTGTATGACAGCCCAGGTGGCAGTACGGATAAAGATTCCCGTTATTACACCCACAAACATTATTTAGACGAAGAGAAAAGCACAACAAATCATTGGAATTGGTGTTTGGGTGTGAATGACCCTAGTGGTAATTCAACTGTCTCAATAACGCGCCCAAATGTAAGCGCTTGTCCATCAGACTCAACGTTGCTTATCACGGCGCACAACGAAGAATGGAATGTTAACAATGAAGATGGTCGCTCCAATAGAGCGGTTTGTTTACAAGTTCAATCCGTTGTTGAGGATCGCGTTCAATGTCCTATCACAGGCCCTTGGACAGTTGGTGAATTTGGCGCGTGTAGTGCCACATGTGGCGGCGGTACACAAACACGCACCGTGACATGCGAGTATGATGAATGTACGGGCACTCAGCCTGTGACAACACAAAGCTGTAATACACAAGCTTGTGTTCCTGGTTTAACGTACGCTTGGGAAACAGGCGCTTACGGAGCATGTACAAATGGCACACAAACACGCGATGTGATTTGTAGAGGCAGCGATGGAAATGTGTACCCAGATAGCAACTGTACAGGAACACGACCAACCGCAACGCAAAGCTGTACGGCGCCTGTAGACGGTGTATGTGGTAGCGCAAACGGAACGTCTTACTCTGATGCAAGTGCATTGAACTCGGCACAAAAATGTTCAAGCGGTTCGCCGAGTATTGCAACGCACACTGGCAATGGCCCTTGGTCATGGACTTGTAGCGGTACTAGTGGTGGAAGCGTGAGCGGAGCCTGTTCTGCAACACAGACAGCATCTACACCAACGTGTACATGGACGCAAACCAATTACTCAGCCAACACTAAGATTTGTTCTGGTGGTGAAAACAATGAGAATATTCAAACACCAACCTGTACTTTTGTAGGTGACGGTCAGCCTGTTAGCGAAGGTGCGCCCGGTTACGTAACGCCTGGAACATCATGTCAATCTCATGCTTATGAGGCAGAAGGCGCGTGTGTAGCGGGCGGAGGTGTAACCTTTGGTCCAGTCACAACATTCACGTGTAGTCCATCGACTGACAACTTCTGTGGCGCGTCAATCACGCACCAACCGAATGCGCAAACTGAGCCAGATGATTTCTCATGTCCTGCAGACTCCAAATTATGGGTCAACACGCTTGGGAATTATGTGGCGGGTGGCAATTACACAACCACAAACTTTGGCTGTACGGTCGAGGCTGAGTGTCAACAATCATGTATTCCAAATACTGAGGGCGCTTACACTTCTGTAGATTATGATTTCGATGGCTATGTTGCCGATGGCACACCAATGTGCGACAGGATCAATTTGGCCAAAGAATTATGTAGAAATGCAGGTAATGAAGTTGATAATTGTGAAATAACAAATTTTGTACGCAACAATCATCAAGCGCAATGTGTTGCTTCGGCTGATGTGCGCCCAATTTGCACCTATTCCGCAGCGAGTTACAGTTGGTTTACAGGTAGCTATAGCACTTGTAGCGCAGCATGTGATGGCGGAACACGTACGCGTACTGTGAGTTGTAAGAGCAATTCAGGTACGACGGTTGCGGATAGTAATTGTTCGGGTACAAAACCATCAACCACCAGTGCTTGTAGTGTTCAAGCTTGTACGGGTAACGAATTTACATGGCAATTTGTAGGATCTTACAGTGCTTGTACAACAGGGACACAGTCACGCGCCGCGTCTTGTGTCGATGGAAGTACGAGTAACGTAGTGGCCGATAGTAATTGTACATCGACCAAGCCTAACATGCAGACACAAGCGTGCGGACCCACCGTAAACGGTAGCTGTTCTCAGAGCATTCCAGATTGTTCGGCTGGTACTTCAGCTAACTATTCTCAATCAGGAAATACCCACACATGGCAATGTGTCGGGTATGGTGTCCCAACGGGTAGCACAGCCAATTGCTCTAAAACTGGTACGATAAACTAAGAGTCTACCAATGAACTCTTGGGGGTAGGGACATTAAAATGGCGTCGGGGTTTCCGCCCGTTTTGAGGCCAAACACTGTGCCACGGTCATGGATCAAATTAAATTCGGCGTAACGACCACGTCTAAAGAGCATGAAATCTTCGTGCTCTTTTTTATATGCGTCAAACATATGCGCGCGCACGATCTTTGGATAGATATCAAGGAACGTTGTACCGACATCTTTTGTGAATTCGAAATCTTTGTCCCAGTTGCTTTCTAAATAATCATAAAATATTCCGCCAACACCGCGAGGCTCGTTTCGGTGCGCATTCCAAAAATATGTCTCTGCCCATTTGGAATATTTATCGTAATAATCACTGCCATGTTTATCGCAACATTGTTTTAAAGCATCGTGAAATAATTTCGTGTCATCATCATTTTTGTAAATCGGATTAAGATCGGCACCACCCCCAAACCACGATTTTGATGTGATGATGTGGCGCGTGTTCATATGCACAGGGGGCACGAACGGGTTGCGCGGATGCATCACGAGCGATATACCCGCTGCCCAGAATTGACCGTCATTCTCAACTGCCCCAGGGATTTTATCGCGCATTTCTTTAGAGAACTCGCCCCACACGGTGGATATATTCACACCCGCTTTTTCAAACACGAGGCCATCACGCATCAAACCCATTTCACCGCCACCCGGTTGCCCGCTAATGCCCATGCGAGACCATGGCGTTTTTATAAATCGCGCAGGCATGCCACCATGTATGCCCGCGTATTCATCTTCGATGGCTTCAATTTCCCTCATGATTTGTGTCCGTAAGGATTTAAACCATTTTGTTGTTTTGGCCTGAGGTAAATTTTTCTTCATCTTAATTGTCTTATACCTTCGGACAATACAATCGCGCAACTATGACCGATGTTTAAGGATCTGGCTTTGCCATGCATGGGGATTTTGATCCGCGCATCGCTCACTTCATGCACATAATCAGGTGCGCCAGAACTTTCGCGTCCTGCGAGCAATACATCATCCGCTTGAAATTCAAAATCGTATAGATTTGTGGCGCCCTTGGTGGTCATTAATATAATGCGACCTTGTACGGTATTTTTAAAACTGTCCCAATCTTGATGGCGTGTGATATCGCATAAATCCATGTAATCCATGGCAGCACGTCCTATTTTGGCTTTATCCCATACAAAACCGCAGGGTTCGATAATATCGAGGGATGCGCCAAGCGAGGCACACAGACGGATGATCGCGCCGACATTGCCCGCCATGTCAGGTTGAAAAAGTGCACATCTTATTGGCATGTTATTGCTCTTGGGGTCTTGCTCATTACTCATTTTTATATCACCATAGACCACGTAATTTATATCGTTGCAAATAATTTTATGGACGCTATTGTGGCGCACATATTGATTAAACTGATGTTGAGGTAAATATGACGAAACAAGTCAAAGACGAACAAAGTGACCAGAATATTGATAAGTCTAAACGAGATTTATTGGGTTTAACAGCGGCCTCAATGGCGGCGATTGGCGCTGGCGCTGCGGGTTGGACTGTGATTGATTCCATGAATCCAGCCAAAGACACATTGGCATTGGCGACCACTGAGGCAGATTTGGGTGGTCTTGAGATTGGTCAATCTATGACCGTTGTTTGGCGTGGAAAGCCCGTATTTATTCGTCACCGTACCTCTGAGGAAATTCAAGAAGCGCGAGACGCAAAAATATCAGATCTTAAAGATCCAGAAACAGACGAGCACCGCGTTAAAAAAGAACAGTTTTTGGTGATGATTGGTATTTGTTCACATTTAGGTTGCGTGCCTTTGGGGCAAAAACCTAATGATCCAAAAGGTGAGTATGATGGCTGGTTTTGTCCGTGTCATGGCTCTCAATACGATTCATCAGGGCGCATTCGTAAGGGCCCTGCGCCAACTAACATGGCCATTCCACCATATGAATTCATCTCAGACACAGTGATTAAGATCGGGTAAGGATATTTAAAAAATGAGCAGTTCAAAACGTTTTCCATTTAAAAATCCTGTGATCAGTTGGGTCGACGAACGTCTTCCAATTTTCACATTGATGCATCAAGAATATGCCGCTTTTCCCACACCAAAGAATTTCAATTATTTGTGGAATTTTGGAGCGATTGCAATGGTGATGCTAGTGCTGATGATTGTCACTGGGATCAGCTTGGCGATGTCATACAACCCATCAGCTGATGGTGCTTTTGATAGTGTTGAGCGTATCATGCGTGATGTGAATGGTGGCTGGATGCTGCGATATCTACACATGAACGGCGCGTCATTTTTCTTTTTGGCTGTGTATGTTCATATGTTTAGGGGTATGTACTACGGATCATATAAAAAACCACGCGAATTGCTTTGGCTTTTGGGCGTTACGATCTTTTTAATTATGATGGCGACGGCTTTTTTAGGGTATTCATTGCCATGGTCACAAATGTCTGGTTGGGGCGCGACGGTTATTACCTCACTCTTTTCCGCTATACCACTAGTGGGCGATAGTATTGTGACATGGTTGTGGGGCGGGTTTTCCGTTGACAATCCAACGCTAAACCGTTTCTTTGCGCTTCATTTTACACTGCCATTTGTAATTTTTGCGGTGGTGTTTATGCACATATGGGCGCTCCATATCACAGGATCAAACAACCCAACTGGGATTGAAATTCAAGATAAAAAACAAGATAGCGTTCCATTTCATCCTTATTATACCATCAAAGATAGTTTTGGTTTATGCGTGTTTTTGGCCGTGTACGCGGCGGTGAGTTTCTTTGCACCGACTATGCTCACGCATGCGGATCATTTTATTCCCTTTGATCCACTTATAACGCCGTCACATATTGTGCCCGAATGGTATTTCTTGCCGTTTTACGCAATGCTACGTTCGATGGACTTTAACATTGGTATTCCGTGGACGGATATCGTTTTGATGGACTCAAAACTCTTTGGTGTGTTGGTGATGTTTGGCTCAATTGCGATGTTATTCATCTTGCCATTTATCGATAAACATCCCGTGAAAAGCGCGAATTATCGTCCGCGTTACAAAATAGCCTTATTCATCATGGTTATATCATTTATTATCTTGGGGTATGTGGGCGCGATGCCAGCCGAGGGTATTTGGCCAACGGTTGGAAAAATCTTCACAGCTGTTTATTTCGCATTTTTCGCTGCGGTTTGGTGGCTTAATAAACACGAAAAACCAAAGCCTTTACCAAAATCAATTCATGCGTCAGTTTTGGAAAAAAATGCTAAAAAAGAAGCGGCATTACTAAAAGAGGTGGAGTCATGAAAATAATTTTATCACTTATGCTTGCTGTCAGTATTGGTGTTCCAAGCGCTTTGGCTTCTGAAGCTGCGCATATCGAACAACTAGATTGGTCATTTAAAGGCATCACGGGCACGTATGACCGCGCCTCAATTCAACGTGGTTTCCAAGTCTATCGCCAAGTCTGTTCTGCGTGTCATTCTATGGATCGCGTGGCCTATCGTAATTTAATAGATTTAGGATATTCCGAGGATCAGATTAAATCACTCGCCAGTGAAACATCAGTGATGGATGGCCCTAATGACGAAGGTGACATGTTTGAACGCCCTGCGCGACCCTCTGATTATTTCCCAAATCCATATGCGAATAAAGCGCAAGCGCGTTACACCAATAACGGTGCATTGCCACCAGATTTATCCTTGATCGCCAAAGCGCGCACAGGCGGTGCAGACTATCTTTACGCGTTGCTCACGGGTTATGACGAGGCACCGGCAAGCGTCACAATGAATGAGGGTATGAACTATAACAAAGTGTACGCAGGTCATCAAATTGCCATGGCTGCGCCGTTATCAGACGGTCTTGTGGCATATGCCAATGCAAACACGCCCACGACCACCGAGCAATACGCGTACGATGTGTCTAATTTCTTGCAATGGGTTGCAGAGCCTAGCTTAGAAGCACAAAAGCGTGTGGGTTTGAAAGTGGTTTTATTCCTCTCAATTCTTGCGATTATCATGTATTACGTGAAAAAGCGTTTATGGGCGGGCATTAAAGGCAAAAAATAAGACAATAGTCATATAGTTTACGTAATGCCTATTGAATTTATATTGAATTTGATCTATTATAAAAGAGTGTGAAACATCCGTTTGCTATAATTATTATAGTGAATAAAGGACAAATGGCATATAAGCTATAGAGGGTGTTAAATTTAAATGAACGCGGTTAGAGAAAATGAAGAAATGAGTTACGACGTAGCCACTGCTGGTGTTGCTCAAAACGGTGCTGCCCTATGGGCTGACAACGATAACTCTGCTGATCTCGTTCAAACTCAACCACAAAATAATGGTGTAGATGATTTTGGCGCAGATATCGCGATGGATATTTTCTCTTTTGGACTTACTTCAGCCTCTGCGGTGACAACTGGTAGCACAACAGGTTTCAGTGGCTCTATGCTCATCGCTAAAGAAGGTATTGAGGCTGCGGCTAATGTGCGTTCAGAAATGGGCGCCCCCAAACAATCTAACAATCAATTTGCGGTTGATGTGCTTAGCCCTTCATCAAGCTATGGTCCAGCCACACAAACAATGGCTATGGAAGCTGAAACAGCTAAGTTGAAACAAAATCGTAGTGGTTTTGTAACGAGTTCTAAAATTAAACCATCTGGCATGTAATTTAAAAACATAACTTAAATCATAATCACTCTTTTCAACAGCCCGTATGGGCTGTAAACTATTTGACATGGTTATGAATATCACAATGATCCGCGAACGCTGTACAATCCGCGATGAAGCGCTCGGTAATGTCGGATCGCATATTTTATCTAACAGGTTGTCTGTGCCTATTGGCACGCATATCTTAACGGTTCGTGGACAAAACATGCACTCGGTCATAAGGCTGGCCGCGCGTTTATTCGACATTTTGGAGCCATCAAGAGACAAAAAAACTTTGACTAAGCCAGACGCTAAAATCCTAAAAGAGCTATGGGATGGGGTCACATCCGATGTGTTTAATAAGGCCGAAGGGAATTGGGCCACGGCATATACTGATGGCGAATTACTGTTTGCTTCTGCGGATCATCACCCGTTCATTGACCTCATTGAAAAACAAGTTGGTGGCAGTGAAGCGAGCTATGATATGAATGTTATGATCACTGCCGAGAATTTTAACGCTGCGGGCTTCCCAGGTATGAGTATAGAACATGATACCAATGTGGCGCTCGTGTTGACGCTTGAAAAGGAACGCGGACGTTGTGGGCTTATTTATCGACATCCACAGCGCACCACAACTTTTAGTTATTCACTCACACCCGATAATCAACCGAACGGTTTTGATATGAGGGAGCGCGTTCCCCATGTGTTGGAAATGGCCGCAGATTTTCTCGAATCCATTCAGCTTTGTTATGCCAGCGCCGCCGAAGGTGCCAAAGGTTTAAATCAAAGCAATGAAAAAATTGATGCCTATAGGAATCGCTTGGTCGATCTCAACAGCAGTATTGATAAATTTGAAGACGGTGTTCACGTTGCCTACAGACCTGAGCGCCCTGACTTCACACGTTTTTTACAAGAGGCTCAGATGCTTCTCGTACGCCGTGCGCGCGCTTAAAAAAATATTTATTTATGCAACGTGATACACTCCAAATTATAAAACAAAAACCGTTTACAGGGTATGAACTCCTTGATTTAGGTCATGGGCGTAAGCTTGAGCGTTTTGGTGATGTGATCGTCAACCGTCCAGAGCCACAAGCCATGACAATTCCAGAACTTTCAAAAGAAGAGTGGGATAAAGCCGTGGCGATATTTGATGGGATCGATGATGCCGAGAGTGGAAAATGGCAAGTTGCGCCTGATGTACCCGAAGGATGGAATGTTAATATAGGGGGTAAAACCACAATGCTATGCCGTCTTGCGTCTTTTCGACATATGGGATTATTCCCAGAGCAAAAACCGCATTGGGATTTTATGGCCGAGCGTTTGTCAGGGCGCACGCAACCAAAAGTGCTTAATTTATTTGGCTATACAGGTGCGGCCAGTTTAATCGCGGCGGGCGCTGGTGCGGGTGAAGTTGTACATGTGGATGCCTCAAAAAAAGCGATTTCATGGGGCAAAGAAAACCAAGAACTCTCCAAAATGAAAGATGCGCCTATTAGGTGGATTTGCGAGGACGCGCGTAAATTCGTGGCGCGTGAAGTGCGCCGTGAGCGGGAATATGATTGTGTGCTAATTGATCCGCCAAAATTTGGACGGGGCGCAAACGGAGAAGTGTGGGATTTGTTTACCGACCTTCCCGATTTACTCGGCGATTGTGCCAAGATTACAAAAGGCAACGGCATTGTTATTCTTACTTCTTATGCGATACGCGCATCCGTGATTACGTTTCACGAATTGATGCGTCAAAATTATCCCGATAAAAAATTGGACAGTGGAGAGCTGGCACTAGAAACATTAAACGGACAATTGCTTGGCACATCTCATTTCATCAGAGC
>JBBKXB010000026.1:0-11193 GCA_037969255.1 Bdellovibrionales bacterium
GCCTTTTTGCGATTGAATGTTGGACGTGACACATGCCCTGTGATGCTCATAGTGTCTCTTTGCGCGCTAAGGGGCAGCATATTATCACGGCAATCTTTATGGATGAGATCGGCGAGGCGCAAGGTATCATCTTCGAGTAAATCAATCTGATCCGTTTGCAACGTTAATCGATCATTGTGATAGAGCCGAAAAGAGGCATGGGGGGCGCTTAAAGCCTGCCTGACAATGATATCTTTAACGGCTAGATATTCGGCTTCATCTGATTTTAGAAACTTAAGACGGGCTGGTGTAGCAAAGAATAAATCTTCAATCACAACGCGCGTGCCTTGGTTTAAACCAGATGGTGTGATTTTGAGGTTTTTACCACCCGCGACATGGGCTTGCCATGCTTCGTTATTGTCACGGGCACGTGATGAAAGCGTAAGTTTTGCAACCGAGGCAATCGAAGGCAATGCCTCACCACGAAAACCATAATGGGCAATACTGTTCAAATCCAGATCAGGTAGTTTTGATGTTGCGTGGCGAGAGAGCGCAAGGGGCAACATGTCTTTATCCATGCCATGTCCATTATCTGCAACCTCAACCATAGTTTTACCGCCGCGGTTAAGGCGAATGGTGATGTCTGTGGCTTCGGCATCAAGGGCATTCTCAATAAGTTCTTTGACCACAGATGCGGGGCGTTCGACAACTTCACCAGCGGCGATTTGATTGATAATATGATCGGGTAAAATATGAATATTCATGAGTTTTACGTGGTGTTTAAAAGTTCACGCGCTGTGATTTTTCCAGCCTCGACGCCCCATTGATCGAACGGATTGATACCCATCATAAAGGCATCACACACGGTGAGATGTTCAAACAATGCTAGCAAAGCGCCCAAATGGAAGGCATCAAGTTCAGGCATCGAAATGGTCAATGATGGGCGCATCCCGTCTATGTTTTTGTGAGGGTCATCATGGGTGCGACCTTGCCATAGCGTGTCGGCTTGCGCCTGTGCATTCGCAAGGAGTTTTTGTTGTGCCCGTTGTTCCCATTCACCGCTTTGGTCATTGTGAACCGTGATCAATATGGATGTCGTGATGTCGGGACCTTGTTGTAGAAACTGACCAAAACTATGCTGGAATTCTGTGCCAGTGTTCCCAAAAACAATAGGTGCCGCCGTTTTACCGCATGGTTTCCCATTGGATTCCATGATGAGTTGTTGCAAATGGGTGGGTAATAATTTTAATTTTTCATGATACGGCAATATAGCCAGTCCAGCACGATTATGCACCACGCGTTCCGCTTGTAAAATACGGGCGATGTCCCAAATGCCCGATTCTTCTTGCTTGGCAATGAGGTCATTATCTATGGCGCGTGCCCCAGCCAAAATCTGATCAAATTCATCCCACCCATAAACGAGTGCGATCGTGATACCAATGGATGACCACAAAGAATAACGTCCACCAACCCAATCCCATAAAGGAAATATAGAATTTTGATTAAATCCAGCGTCTTTGGCTTTATCAAAGGCTGATGTAAGGACAATAAAGCGCTCTGTGGGCACGTTATAATGTTTGGTGATGATGTGTTGGAGGAATGACGTTTCATCGGTTGTGAAGCTCTTAGAGGCGTATACAAAGAGCGTTTTATTGAAATCCAAGCCCTCAAGCGTGGATTTGATGTGCTCGGGTGTTAATGTTGATAGAAAACGCACGTCTCGCAAGGGTTTGCTATTGGATGAGAGCGCATCAATCACCAAGCGCGGCCCAAAATCAGATCCCCCAACACCAATATGAACAATTGTTTCGGCATCACATGCGTCTACAAAATATTTCATTCGTGCGCGTTGCTCGAGTGCGGGCGTTACAAATTCTTGAGGTAATGTGCTGTGTTTATCCGCGCGGAGCGCCATGTGCATAGCCGCTCGATCTTCGGTGTTATTCACTTTTTCACCGTTTAACCAATGTGATAATTTTTTCTCAGCCTTATCACTATTTGTTGGCTTGTAACCAACGCTCTCCGCGCTAAAGCGTGATAGGTCAAATTGCAATCCAGCTATGTCAAAAATGTTATTCATTGCCTTGCATATTGGGCAGATCAGTTAAGATTGTCCAGCCTTCATCAGGTGCTTTGCGCCCAACACTCACAACTAATCGATGATCTTGATTCATAACTTTTTGAAGGACGTTGATCACATCATCATACGTAACGCGTGTTAGTTTTTGGGTGTAATCAGCCAGATAATTAGGTTTAAAATTCTTAGCGTAAGCGCTGCTCAACGCGCTTGTAATCGCATCACTTGATGTCCAACCCATTGGCAAACTGGCGATTAAAGCTGTTTTTGCGTCTTCTATGTCTTGAGGGGTTAAGGTGTTTCCGCTGGCTGTGTCCGTAAGTGTGTTTTGAATGATTGATAAGGCCTCATTAAACCGAGCTGTCGGTACGTCGACACTGATCACCCATAACCCGCCATGATCGGGCGAGGTTGTGTAGGCGCCAACACCATATGATAGACCCGATTGCTCTCTTAATCCCTCCATCAAAGGTGCGCCAAACCCGCTTGTTAGTGCATAGTTTAAAACAACTTGTGCCACGTAGTTGGGATCATTTGGCGCGAGCGCTGGCAATAAATAGTAAAGTTTGCTTTGCACGACATCAAAAGAATGATGAATTTTCGTATCTGTATTTATGGAACGAAAATCTTTGAAATCATTGTTATCTGGGGCTTTGGATTTTTGTGTCCAAATGGACGCGAGTTTCTCTAAATGATCTTGATCAATATTACCAACCACGACCATATGATCAGGTTGAGAACTCATAAATTGTTCATGGCGCGTTGTGATGTCATCAGCATTAATATTCTTAAGTGTGTTTAGCGAGCCTGATCCAGGGCGTGCATACACACTATTTTCATATATTGTACCATTGATAATCCGTTGTCCGCGCCAATCAGCATCACCTAGATTGTTATTAAAGCCTGCGAGAAAAACGTCTTTAATTCGTTTCAATTCGGCTTCGTCAAAGGACGGATTAAGCAAAACATCGTGCAATAATGTGATGGCTTGTTCGGTATATACACTCGGCGCTTTGAGCGTGATGAGCGTGTCATCACGTCCTGCGCCTATGCTTATAGCAATTGCGTGATCTTTCATGAATTGCGTGATTTGGGCAAAGGAGCGTGTATCTGTACCCCTCAAAACCATATCACTCCATAGACTGGTCAGGCCGTCACGATCAAAGGGGTCAAGAGAAATGCCACCTTTGATACGGATTTGTGCCGTGAAGATGGGTGAATTATGATCATTTAAGATCCAAATAGGATTTGAGATACCGTCAATTTTTTCAGTTTCAATATCAGTGGCCGCCATAGAGTTTGAAACAAAGAAGAATAAACATATAAATACTGTTGCAATTAACGTGCGCATAATGTGTCACCCATGGGTAAAAGCATTGTTGAGTAGGGCTCAACGTCTTTGATATAAGCCTCATTCAAAGTTTTTATATCGTCTAATGTGATGGATGATATCAGCGCGGGTTCGTTTTTAATGTCAATTAAAGCACGACCTTTTGCCACCTCATACCCAACAGACATTGCCAGAGATATTGGCGTATCCGCCGCCAATTGATACAAAAGCGCGTTTTGACGTGCCAGCTCATCCACCTTTTTTTGATCTATTTTGCTTATGGCTTGGCCTAAACTTTTTTCAATATCGCGCAAAGTTTGATTGTAATTTTTTTGTGTTTCGGATGGCCAGAAACTTAAAGTTAAAGCCGCGCTATGTTTTAGATTGGCGTCATATTGGGCGCTGTATGAACTCACGAGTTTCTCATTTTCAACGATCATCTTATACAAATCAGTGCTGGGGTCGGCCTCTAATGCACTCATTAATACAGACGCGCTGGCAGATTCTACTTTATTCTCATGATCGGGTGGCATGGGGTATATGATGTGAATTTCAGGCTGTTGAATACGTGCATCGCAATAAACAAACTTTTTTTGATCATTGTCTTTGGGGGTCGCCAAATTATCTTCAGGTGTAGAGTGCGCCTTAAGCCGTCCAAAATGATTTTTAGTGAGTGATACGGCTTTTGCCCATGTGATGTCCCCTGCAATCACAAGCACCGCATTATTTGGCGCATAAAACGCCGTATGAAATTGCTGTGCATCATCATAGGTTAACCCTGCAATGGAGTCTGGTGCGCCAATTAAAGAGCGTCCATAAGCATGTTCGCCGTATATAAAAGCGTTACGTTTTTCACCAAAGAAACGTCTTGGTTCGCTATCAATGGTTTGGGCACGTTCTTGCGCGATCACTTGCAATTCAGTGGCAGCTTGATCTTTGTAGGGCTCAAGTTTTGTCATACGCACCGCTTCCATGCGCATATATTCATTGGCTTTAAGCGTTGGAATTTTGGCAAAATAGGCCGTGATGTCATACGAGGTGAAGGCGTTATTATCACCGCCCCAACCGTTTACAATATTGGAAAAATTATAGTCTGGTTGTCCGACAGGTGGACGAAACATTAAATGTTCCATGTAATGTGCGAGACCATTTTTGCCCGCTGGGTCTTGTGCGCCGCCCGCTTTATACCAAACGCTGATGTGTACCCACGGGGCGCGATGATTGGGGACATGTACCATTTGAAGACCGTTGGGCAAAGTAATTTCACGGGCATTGAGCCATACATTGTTTTGTATATTTTCTTTGGAAGGAAGTAGCAGATATGTAGCGATTATGGCGGTTACCGCTATGAGTAAAACCGCTGAGAATATTCGTGAAAGCATTTATATAAGTTAAGGGGTCGTGGATTGCGCTGGGCGCTGTTCGCCAGGTGTCGGCGCAGTGATGCCTTTATTGTTGAGACGCTTAGCCTCGGCGCTGGCATCTAATTTATCAGCTTCCGTGACGGCGGGGCCATCATCATCACCCGTCCAAAACAACAGCTTTTCTGCAACTGTTTTGTTATTAGTTGATAAGACAGCCGACTCACGATCAAGTGTGCCCCTGATATCAGGATTGGCTTGGTTGGCGCCAGCTTGGTTCAGTAATATTTGTGTACCACTGCTTGTTTGTGCGGTTTGTGCCTGACCGACAGCCCCACCATTTTGACCTAAAATAACACGGCGAGCTTGGGATTGCGCATTGTTAGAAGCCACAGAGGCGTCACCGCCCACACGTGGAGGACGTAGCGCATAACTTGGTGGCAATGTTAAAGGCGCACGCTTAAGAACACTGAACTCATCAGGTGATTGTCTATTAAGACCCAATTCTTCACGCGCTGTAGAACAGGCGCTTAGGGCGACAACGGCGAATAAGGCTATAAAGTTTAATTTCAACATGGTCTACACTTTGCCCTTAAATAGAGGTTGAATCAAGAGTAGGAATACGCCCAACACAATCGCGCTATCCGCGATGTTAAATACGGGATAATGCCATCCAAAGGCGTGAAAATCTAGAAAGTCGGCCACGGCACCAAAGCGCAGGCGATCAACGACATTGCCGATGGCACCACCAATCATAATGGCGCAAGAAAATCTGATAAGAGTGCTGTTTTTATGCTTGATCATCCAATAAATCAAAACACCGCACACAATAATGGATAGAGCGCTCAGAATGTAAGCACCTGCACCACCGAACAAACCCAAACCAATGCCTTCATTCCAAACCATGGTGAGGTTGAAAAAAGGCAGCATTTCAACGGAAATATAAGGGAGACGCAGTGATGAGCCATACCAATTTATAAAATCGTATGATGGCGCACCAAATTTTTCTTTAAAAACACCTTCTAAAACCCACCATTTGCTGAGTTGGTCAGCGATGAATATCAAAAATCCGATACATGCATATTTGATCATAAATTATTTTTTCAAATGAGCGATCAGCGCGTCGATATTACCGCCACCCTTTTTAATTGTGCTGGCGAAATCATCACGCTTTGTAATGGATAGGCTGACACCCTCAACGATAACATCGATGATTTTACCATCTCTAACGCGCCAATCGACTGCGATAGGGCTGCCAGAGCCTTTCACAAGGCTGTTGACCACAACATCACCAGATTGCTTGTCTTCATAGCCATTTGTGACGTCAATGGTTTGACCAGAGTATTCTTGGAATCGTTGCGTGTAGACTTCGACGATCATGCGATCAAAAAGTCTTGTGTACTCACTTAGTTGTTCTGGCGTAGCTTGACGGCGATAACGGCCAAGCGCGAACTTACCAATTTTGTCAGTATCAAAATTTTGATTAAGCAATTTTTTAAAGGCTGTTTTTTGCTCTGACATAGAGCTTCCATCTTTGCTGATGATAGCAATGGCTTGATTGGCCAATGTTTGCACCATTTTTTTAGATGATTCAACGGAATCGGCATGTGCGATTGAGGGCATTAATATCGCCAAAAATCCAAGTGAAAGCATAAGCTTTTTGAAAAAAGTCATTGTATTATCCTTTTGTAAAATGTTGATTATTCGATATCGAAACTAGGGAGAGGCGCATAGCCTTGGTTTTTTCCATTTTTACGATCATTGATCATAGCGTCGCGAGATTGTTTTGCAGCAGAACGAATAGTAGCATAATAGTCTGAAGAATTACGTTTTAAATCTTTTTGAATATCATAAACTTCGTTTTTAGTAACAAGAGCTTTAGCGCCAGCGCGCGCGTAGATCCATTCTTCTTCATCAATATTATTCGCGTATTGATTGATAGGATCAGCGTAACTGTCAACGATCAAACCGCTTAAATCACGTGCGTTTGAAGGGCCTAGAAGAGGCAACACAAGGTAAGGACCATCATTTACGCCCCATACAGCCAATGTTTGTCCAAAATCTTCAGTATCAGGATGAATGCCCTCGGCGGCGGCAAAATCAAATAAACCACCAAAACCAACCATAGTGTTAATGGCTGTTCTTTTAAGTGTGGTCATCGCCCCCGTAAAATCGCCTTGTAATAGGTTGTTGGCGAAATATAATGGGCTTTCTAGGTTATGCAGGAAATTCTTAAGGCCAGAGCGTACAGGTTTTGGTACGGCGGCGCGATACGCGACAACAGCAGGATCAAGAATAATCTCGTCAACCACGTTATTAAAGCCAAATACAGCGCGATTCATAGGTTCTAAAGGGTCATTCACTTGTGCCGCGGCACTGTTGACGCCCAGTCCACCCGTGATAAGGCCAACCAGACCTGCGATTAAAATCAATTGTTTCATACTGTATTATCTACTTTTGTTGTTCGTTCATTCGTTTAGAGCCTAAATAATAGGGTGTTTTACAAAAAGGTCAATTGTTTTTGAGGATTTAGAGGGTAGCAATCAACCGTCTTCTTTTTGAAGAAGGACGGAGATGGGTACGAATATAGCGATGATAATCGGCGTCCAAATGGCCATCAGTTCTGGAATGCGTTGGGTCATGCTCAAGGCTTCAAAATAACGGGCGAAAAGAAAATAGAAAAAACCAATAACAATGCCTAAAGTTAGCAAAAGAGAAGTGCGCGCTACTCTTTGTGGTGTTAAAGACACCGTCAACGCGATCATGATCATAGACATCCATAAAAAAGGTGCGGCAATAAGATTGTAATAATATAAAAGAAGCGAGCGTGTCGGAAACCCACTGCTCTTGAGTGTCTTGATATGTTTCGGCAATGTCCATGAAGACAATGTGGCTGCTTTTGTAAATCCCGATAGGATTTCCTCTTGATCAAGACCTGCCATGACGGTTTTGCTCGCGAATGGTCGCATTGCACCGTTAGCAGCGGTTTCCAAACCATTACCAAGCATCCAATTCTTATTTTGTATCAACCCTGACGGCGCATCATAACGGGTTTGAAGAGTGCCAGTGTCGTTGAGCACGAGCACCATGAGAGTGCCAAGTGTGGAATTTTGTATATCAATGTTTTTGGCATGAAGTAGCCAAATACTTCCCTCGCGCACCTCGCGTAGCCATAAGCCCTGCTCATTAAGCGCCACCACACGTTTTTGAGCCCCTAAATATTTGCCCTCTAGTGTTTGATAGCGGGAAAGACTGGCTGCGCCCACAGGTTGAAATAGTGTAAAATTAAGAACGCCTAAAATAAGCGTGAGACCCATAACGGGCGCTATAAATCGCCACACAGATATGCCGTTTGCGCGCATCACAACGAGTTCTGAACTTCGCGATAATTGCCAAAAGAGACTGAGCGCCGCAGCAAGAAATATAAACGGTGTGATGATTTGTATGGTTTCTGGAAGCTTTAATAGCCCCATCAAAAAGATTGCGAGTGTGGCAACATCGTCTCCTGAGGCGCGTCTAAAAAGCTCAATCACTTCAAACAAGTATATAAGCCCCGTTAAGGCACCGCCAATGATCAATAATTGCATTAAGAAACGCTCGATCATGTAGTGCCATAATGTCAAAGATAAATGGTAACCAAAAACATTCATGAATTCACCGTTTTTCGCGAGGTGGTTTTGTCAGACAACAAGTAAAATAGACCTATAAGGGCAGGAACAATCGTTGAGGCGTAAATGAGCGGTATTAAAAACAAGTGATCTTTTGCCAAGGTTGATGACATAAATGATAGTATTTGTATAAATAATATTAATATAAGCCCCGTTATAATTGGAACGATAACATTTTTGCGCGGTCTGTAAGTTTTTAAAACCATTAACAATATAGGTATGGCTATCGAAAATGGTAAGAACGGAAGCGCCAAACGTTTGTGAATTTCCACCAAAAGAGAGTCAGCATTGCCGCGATCATAATCATTGATTGTTTTAGGATACATTAATTCCATCAACGTGCGCTCATTGGGCTCCTTCCATCTTGGGTCAATGGCGCGGATGGTTTTGGGCAATTCGATTTCATAGCGTGAGAAGGTCAATTGATCGACAATTGAACGCTCCATATTAAGCTGTTGGCGGCGACCATTTGTGACACTCAGGCGATAATCCAAACCATTCGTATAAAGCTCGCCTTTTTCAGCCAAAAGTGTATAGGGTTTTTGCTCGTCTCTTTGGTCATGGAGTATAAGATTGATAAGGCGTCCTTCATCATCGCGCTTATCGAAATAAACCATGATGTCATCTCCAAAAAAATTAAAAACACCTTCTTGGAGCAGGCTCAAGGAAAATTGCGCACGAATGGAATGACGCTCAGATTGAAGTGTGGCCAGCGACATAGGTGTTAACCAAATCGTCATAATGGCCAAAAAAGCACTCACACAACAAGCCATCTTTAAAATAGGGCGCGCCAAGTTCCAATGATTAACCCCTGTGGCTTGCATCACAATGAGCTCTTGATCGCCTTGAAGTTTAATAATAACAAGTAAAATTGAAACACCCAAAGCGAGGGGCGCGATCATTTCCATCAAGCGTGGCAATGATAAGGCTAAAAGCTGAAAAAATACGACAGGTGCGGCGCCTGCACTGATCATCAAATCCAAAAATTTGAGAGATTGCGCCAATAATATCAACATCGACAAACCAATGGTGAGCGCAATGGTCATGCGCCCAATTTGGCCAAAGATATAGTTGTTAAGTATTTTCACGTCTCAAACACTAGCTTTTGCAATGGCGCTTGAGAAGGGGGATAATTAAGCGGTGGCTTTTTTCTTGCACTCATCTTTCAGGATTGAAAAACCAAGCCAGCCGAGTGGGATTGCAATGATCGCCAAGCCAATAATGTCTGCGATAAAACCTTCTTCCATAAACTCTGTTAAATCGTGGAAGGCGTAAAGCGCAGGGAATTGACCACTTTCACTAATTTCGTGGAAGCCATAAAAGAACAAGTGAATGGCAAACAAAAACAGGAAGATTGCGGTGGTTTGTAAAAACAATGGCAAGTTGATCAAATGACTTTTCTTTGTCCAAATGTAGCCCACACCAGCGGCAATGAGTGCGCCTATTAACGCGCCAAGCATGACATCACCCATATTATTTTGGCTCATCGCGCCATTGAGCATAAGAGCGGTTTCCATGCCCTCGCGCGTTACCATGAGCATTGAGAATAAGAACACGCCAGCCATCGCCGCCATGCCAGATTTTCCCGCTTGAGTTTCAAGACGCTTTGTAATTGAGGTTTTTAAATTCTTGGCGGCTCTGATCATATGAATGGTCATTGAGGCCACCAATAAGCCTGCGCCCATCGCGAGTAGGCCTTCTGTCATCGGGTTTCCGCTGATGCTTTGAAGATAAAAGCCTAAGATTGTGCTGGCGACAATCGCCGCGCCAACGCCCCAAAAAGCAGCTTTGACAAGATGCATACGACCAGAGCGCTGGAAATACGCCACAATAATGGCAACAATGAGGAAAGCTTCCATGGCTTCACGGAACGTAATGACGAGGGCTTCAAACATAATAGATAATGATCCTTACAATAAATTCTTAATTGAGAATGATTATCATTTACACATTTTAAAAAGTTTTACGCAAGCGCTTTTTCACGTTTCTCATCAAGGGGTATGATTTTTTTAGCAAGATATATGAACGGTGTATCTAGGAATGCTCCAGCAAGTTTTACAAAGTAAGCCACCAGCATAAGCTCTAAAAGGTTAGGCAGTACACCGTAAAAAGCGATGCCCCAGAACACAACAGTATCAATCGCTTGAGAGACAGCTGTGCTTAAATTATTTCTTAGCCATAAAAATCGCTCGCCAGACATTTGTTTGATTTTATGAAAGAACCAGATGTCAAACCCTTGAGCAATAACAACAGTTGCAACCAAGGCCACACCAATTCTTAGACTTGAAGAAAAAGTCTTTTCAATCGCATCATGTGTTTCTTGGGAATACGAAACGGGCGCTGCCGATAGCATGAGCAAGCTAAATATGGGTATGATGATGAATGTTGCGACTTGGATATATAAAAACTTTTTGGCTTCGGCTTTTCCGTATTTTTCTGCGATGATGTCGGTGACTAGAAAGCTTCCTGCATACATCGCGCTTCCGATCATAATTTCAAGTCCAAAAGCATTGGTTATATTGAGGCCAGCAGTTATCAGTAAAACATTAAATATCCCAAAAAATATCATCAAAGCCTGCTTACTAATGGCGTAGAAACCTACAACGGCAAAATAACTAGCTAAAACACAAGCGATTATCCAAAATTCATTACTCTCAAACATTTTTAAAACCTCTTATTTTGGTAACTGACTGACCAATATTGTAAGCAGTACAGCCGATAACACAATCACAAATCCCGATATCGGATTGGCTTTGTCTTCTTTTTTCAAGATAAATC
>JBBKXB010000027.1:0-7948 GCA_037969255.1 Bdellovibrionales bacterium
GCGCGCCAACATGAAAATGAAGCCTTTATTGTCGCACAAGCGGGTCGTCCCAATGCCGTCACCATTGCCACAAATATGGCGGGACGCGGTACAGATATCCAATTGGGTGGTAATTTGGATATGCGCATTGCCGCCGAAATTCCCGAGGGCGTGAATGATAAAGAACGTGCGCGCCTCACTGATAAAATTAAATCAGAAGTCGAAGCCGAGCGTAAAATTGTTAAAGAGGCGGGCGGTTTGTGCGTGATTGGCACCGAGCGCCATGAATCGCGCCGTATTGATAATCAGCTCCGCGGTCGTGCGGGTCGCCAAGGTGATCCAGGGCGCTCCGTATTCTTCCTTGCGCTTGATGATGATCTCATGCGTATCTTTGGCGCTGATAAACTACAACCGCTCATGGCGAGTGCAAAATTTGGTCTCAAAGAAGGTGAAAACCTTGAACATCCATTAATTTCTAAAACGCTAGAACGTGCCCAACTTCGGGTGGAAAGCCATCATTTTGATATTCGTAAAAACTTGCTCAAATATGATGATGTGATGAATGACCAACGCAAAGTTATCTATGACCAACGCAAAGACATCATCACCGCCGATGCGATGCGTGAAGACCTTGATGATATGCGCGCCGAAGTGATCGAAAACATGGTCGCTGCTCATATCCCGCCACAAAGTTACCCTGATATTTGGGATGTTGATGGCCTACAAGAGCGCGTTAAAGACACATTATCACTTGATCTTTCTCTTCCTAAATGGGCGAAAGAAGAAGGTATCGCGGATGAGGAAATTCGTGATCGCGTGATGCGCGCTCATAACGATATGATGGCGGCAAAACGCACATCCCTTCCCGATGGCATGCTTGATCGCTATGAAAAAGGATTGCTTTTGCAAACCCTTGATCAACAATGGAAAGAGCATTTGCACAATCTTGATTATTTGCGTCAAGGTATTGGTTTGCGTGCCTTTGGCCAACGTGACCCTCTCAATGAATATAAAGCCGAGGCGTTTGATTTGTTTCAAATGATGTTGGCCAGCGCGCGCGAGGAAACCGTGGCCGCCATTTCTAAAATTGATACAGGCGCGCTTATTGAGCAATTGCAGTTACAACAGCAAATGATTAAAGAAGAACGAGAAAAAGTTGCGAAAATGGCTAAAAAAGCTTAATTATTTTCCACTTATTCATATGTCTTTTGCAGTGCAAAAAATTAATTCTTTGAAATATCTTATGAATCAGACATTATGTTTATATGGGTGTTCAAGAAAAAATAATAAAAATTAATGAAACACCGCCAAAACTAACACCTCCCAATATTATCGATTCTGGTCACCATAATCGCCTTGATTTACGTTTATACTTGGGCGGTGGTAGCCAGTGGTGCTTTTGCTACTACGGAATGTTACTCAGCCTCTTAAAAAAGATGGAAACATCGTCTGACCCAGAAGTTGCCAATGCACACATTTCTGTAATTTCGGCAACGAGCGGTGGGTCACAAGCGGGCTATCTTTTGGGTAATAATTTAAATAGCGGTATGAATACCATTGAAGCTCTTAGGAAAACTTTGACTCAAATGGATACGTTTCAAAGCGTTTTCAAGGCTATGTTTCCTAATGAAATTGCATTTTTTCAATACGCGGCGAAAATGAGCGCCAAATCATTTTGGCATTATCTACGCAATCATGATTCGTATGATCCCGTCACGCATGACCTGATGCGCCTCATAGAAAAAACAGGTACGCACGAGCCTTCGTCATATACAAATACGCAAATGCTCATCAACAGCACTTTGGTAAAAGATGATGGAACGATTGAGCCTCATTATCATGTGAACCGTGACGCGAATTTAATGGCCGTGGCCGCCAGTTCTTCTCTGACGCGCTATTTCAGAGGTATAAAAACGGATAAAGGCGTTTTAAGAGATGGTGGCTATACGCACAACCCTGTCCTAAAAGAGACGTTTAATGAGCTTGGTATGACACGAGAAGAAGCGCGATCTGGATATAACATTGCCGCTTTTGTAAGTGATCCTATAATACTGGCTAAGACTGAGAAACCAGAAAAAATTGTTGCAGGAAAACTCAACTTATTATCCTCACAACAACAAGTGACCGCTATCAGAGAAATGATTGAATATTGCGGCTCTGATCGTTTTCAAATGGTGTCTATGTTTGATGAAAAAAGACCGTGCACGGTCCCTGAACGCACAAAAATGATTTTCGTAGCGAACATGATTGACTTGTTTGCCAAAACTGGCGAAGCCATGGGACATGACATTATAAGATATTTGCCCTTCAATGGTTCAAGACTTTCATCTCCGGCGCATAGACACGCACCTGCGTGATCTGGTTGCGCTGACGTTTTAAGATTTTAAATCTAAATCCGAAAAAAGTGAAAATCTGTCCAATATTTGGCACAATTTTGGCCTCATGAATGATAAGCCCCGCAATGGTGGCGTAATCTTCATGGTCTGGTAAATCCCAATCAAACTCACGATTTAAATCGCGGATGGTGACATCCCCGCTCATAATGTACGATCCGTTGGGTTGCGTTTGCACCCCTGGCACGTGGAATTCTTTTTCGTCGACAATGTCGCCTACAATTTCTTCTAAAATATCTTCCATCGTGATCAACCCTAAAAGCGCCGCATACTCATCAACCACAATCGCCATATGCGCTTGTTTATCACGAAAGGCTTGCAATTGATCGAAAAGCGTTGTTGTTTCTGGCACAAACCATGGCGGTACGACCAAGCCTTCAATATCAATATGTTCGGCTCCACTTGGCGCATTTGACCATGCTTCCATCAATGCTTTGATATGCACGGTGCCAATAATGTTTTCATTTGAGTCGCGGTAAACTGGGAAACGGCTATAGGACGATTTAAACACGTGGCGCAAAATATCACTTATGGGGGCATCGGCATCAATCATCACCATGTTCGATCTGTGTGTCATCACCTCTTCGACATCGACATCACCCAAATCAAGAATAGATTTTAGCATGGCGCGTTGTACACCGACACTATCTATGGGCGCTTTATGAAGTTCAATCGCGCCGCGTAATTCTTCTGTGCGCTCGGAAAGCGATTGTTTGCGATCATTCACACCAAACAACCTGAGCACAAAGCGGGCAATGGCACTGACAATATCAGTAAGCGGTGAGAGAATAAGGACGGAAACTTTTACAAATGGCGCAAGACGCATCGCCAAGCTATCGGCATGTTGCAATGCATAGGTTTTTGGGAGCACTTCGGCAAATATAAGAACGGTGATGGTCATGATCGCCGTGGCATAAGCAATCCCCGCGGGGCCAAACACATTTAGCAAAATAGATGTCGCCAAAGCCGATGACAACACATTCATCAAATTATTACCCAATAACATGGCGCCAATAAAGCGGTCTTTGTTACGACGCAATTGATTGACGAGTTTTGCGCCTTTAACGCCTTCTTTGGCAAGCATAGCCATGCGACCTTTACTCGCCGCCGTGAGCGCGGTCTCCCCTGCTGAGAAAAAACCACTGATGGCAACCAGTGAAAAGACACCCAAAGCGTACAAAGTGAGCGTTAAACCGCTCAATCCATGTGTTGAGATTTCTGTGGAGATTTCGCTCGGATCCATGTGTGATTGCTTTCCTTTGAATGTAATGTAACTTATATATCAAACCATAAAGGAGTTATTGATGAAACCTAAATATCTTATGATTATAGCTGTCGTTATATTAATTGTGCTCGCGGGCTTTGCGGCTCTTGGATTTTATGAAACCAGTCCATCGCAAGAAGACTTCACGCTCACCATTGATCCATCAAACGTGAGTGCGAACGGATCATGATGTTTCGCTTTCTCACAGTGGCATTGGCCGTCTCCATCATAACCCCTAGCTGGGCTCAAGAGGCATCTTTTTCAAAAATCAGTGAGGGCATTTCTAGCCCCACGGCGCTTTTCAACCCTAAGCCCTTATTATGGGGCGGCAAAGACAAAGAGGATGTGATCACCTCCATAAGAAATGTACCCGCTGATATTTTTTCTCGCGGTTTTGGTAAATTGATAAAAACCATGTTGATGACCCCTGTGTCTTTGGACACGGTCAAAGATATACAAAGCGTTGCTGACGTCCAAGATGTCACCGCCGCACGGTTACAAAAATTACTTGATTTAGGGGCGTTTGATGACGCCAATCGAATAGTTACGCTTATTGCAGATAGTGATATTGATAGCGTTCCTTTGGCGAGTGCAATCGCCAACACGCATTTAGCCCTCGGGCAAATGGGCGCGGCATGTTTGGATCTCTTATCTTTTGAGAGCTTGAAACGAGAAAACCTTGCCGAACTTGACCCTATTTATAAAAACTTGATTAACACTTGTTCCGAAGATGCTCGCTATATCACACCTGACATTAGACGTGTGCTAACTCTTGAGGATGTAAAGTCATTAAGCCCCCTCGCCCTCTCTATTGGCCTTCACAAAGGCAGAATTGACACTGATAGGCAGGCCTCCTCTACAACATTTAAAAACCTAACGCCCTACGCTCAAGCCACTTTGATGAAAAACGACGGGTTTCCTATTGATGTTAAGATAGAGCATCTTGGCTATGCTTTGGCGCGTGACATCATCACGCCCAAACAAGCGCGGACAATCTTATCAAACAAATATAAAATTGATATGACCCTAGAAGACACGGGCACACCCGATGCCCAAGAGATTTTGGCATCTCTTAATGGAACCAACACGAACCAATGGTTACCAAAATTAGAAGAGTTACGGTATCAAACGCTCAGCGATGCTCAACAAAAAGACTTACTCACCAAGCTTGCCACGATTGCCCTTGTGAATGATCCTTACGACCTACTTTCGTATGCAGGGCGCGATAGCAATCAACGTTTTGGCTTTGACAGTTTAAATTATAATGATTTAAAAGACCGAAAAGCCTATGTAGCGGCGCTTGTTCAAGCCTTGTCTGATGTGCCCCCTGTCGGGAATGGATCGACAATCACCACATCCGAATCACCTTGGGTTTTATTGGTTTTAACGGGATTAATTGAACTAACCACCCAAGATTTGACACTATGGGCTCAGAAAAATCTTGATATGCTCACACCTATTTCGCCAGAGCTCCCGCACCGCCTAGCCTTGATATTTCCAGCCCTAGAGAAAAAGAATAGCAAATTAGGCACAATTTTTACAGACTATGTTAATAAAAAAAGCTTGACCCTGTCTAGGAATTATGTAATGCATAGAGATGACGTTTTATTATATGCCAAAGAAATGGCGAATGATGAACCGTTAGGCTTGCTTGCAAGTCAGTTGGCGCAAGTCAGCAACAACGAAAGCATGGATCAAATTGACCCTGTGATCGTGGCAGAAATGATGCGGATACTAATGTCCGCGGGATTGAAAGAGACGGCTCACGATATAGCCATCGAATCGCTCGCAAACATAACACCTGTCAAAGATGCCGAAATGGGGAATAAACAAACTAAGGAGAACTAAGATCATGGCACGTCCAGGACGCCCACCAAATAAAAGAGAACCTCGCCCGCAACAGGTCGATGGATTTTTAGATATGCTTGTTGCCGAAAAAGGCGCAGCAAAAAATACACAACAAGCTTATGAGAGAGATCTCGTAGATGCAGTTGCGTTTTTCAAAGAGAAAAATGTTGATATTTTGACAGCCAAAACAAAAGACATTGAGTCTTATCTCAATGATTTGTCTGGTAAACAGCACACCAAAGGTACAAAAACGAAGCAAATCAGTGCACGCACTGTTGCCCGTCGCCTTTCTGCGCTTCGTCAATTCTACCGCTATTTGATCTCAGAAAAAATGCGTAACGACGATCCAACAGGCACAATCGATAGCCCGAAACAAGAGCGCACATTGCCAAAAATCCTCACAGAGGGTGAGGTGCAAGCGCTTATTGATACAGCCAGCGAAAACGATGGCCCACAAGGTGTTCGCCTTGTTGCCTTGCTTGAAACGCTTTATTCAACAGGTCTTCGCGTATCAGAAATGGTTGGCTTGCCAATGACATCTGTGGGTGAAGGTGAAGAATTCTTGATCGTATCTGGTAAAGGTGGCCGTGAACGTATGGCGCCATTGACAGAAAGCGCTCAAAAAGCACTTCGTACTTATATGGCCGTGCGCAAGCATTTCATCAATCCAGAAGCCGTTGCGCTTCAGGGTCAATGGCTCTTCCCATCAAAAACATCCGTGGCTGGTCATTTGACACGTCAACGTTTTGCTCAAATCCTTAAAGATTTGGCGCATGATTCAGGTGTTCCAGAAGAGCGCGTGTCACCACACGTACTTCGTCATGCTTTTGCATCGCATCTATTGAAAAATGGTGCGGATATGCGTTCATTGCAAAAAATGCTCGGTCATGCCGACATCACAACAACGCAAATTTACACGCATATGCTTAATGATGCTCTTAAGAAAACAATGGAAGAAAAACACCCATTGTCAAAGACAGGTACAAAGTAATTTAGTTATAAATTACAAAAACTTAACGATAAAAAGGCCAGTTTCTCTGGCCTTTTTTCTTGTGCTATGCGATAAAGGCATGATATTAAAACGATCTGATTAATAAAACGGTTAAATGGAGTGTTTATGAACGGATTAGAATTCGAAAAGCCTATTCTTCAACTGCAAAGCAAATTAGAAGAATTGCGCTCTATGTCGTCCGAGGACAGCAAAGACAATAAAATCAATATGACTTCTGAGATCAAACGGATCCAAAAGAAAATTGGTAAGCTCACTGAAAACGCATATGCCAAGCTAACACCTGCGCAAATCGTACAAGTCGCGCGTCATCCCCAACGCCCCCACACCAGTGATTATATCAATGAACTTATAACCGACTTTACGCCTCTCTCTGGTGACCGTTTGTTTGGTGAGGATAATGCCCTTGTGGCTGGTTTGGGACGCTTTAATGGTTCTGCCGTGGCGATTCTCGGCCATGAAAAAGGTCACGACACGGAAAGCCGTTTGCATCACAATTTTGGTATGGCCAAACCCGAAGGCTATCGCAAGGCGCAACGCATCATGGATTTAGCCTCACGCTTTGGATTACCAGTGCTCAGCTTTGTTGACACGGCGGGCGCCTACCCTGGTGTTGAAGCCGAAGAACGCGGTCAATCCGAGGCCATCGCGCAATCCACTGCCAAATGCTTGGACATTGACGTGCCTATGATTGCCACCATCATTGGTGAAGGCGGATCAGGTGGCGCAATAGCCATTGCCGCGGCTGACCATGTGATGATGCTCGAATATTCAATCTATTCTGTGATTTCGCCCGAAGGCTGTGCCTCTATTTTGTGGCGTAGCGCGGAACAAGCACCAGAGGCCGCCAACGCGCTTCGCCTCACCGCGCCTGATCTTCTCCAACATAAATTGATTGATGAAATTATTGACGAACCACTTGGCGCAGCACATCGTAACCGTGAACAAGCCATCGCCAATGTTGGCGCCAGCATTGATAAAGCGCTGGATCATTACGCGTCTATGTCCGCCACAGAAATTAAAAAACAACGCCGTGATAAATACCTAAAAATGGGCGCCTAAGTGATATGGATTGGTTTTCAAACCTATTAATGCAATTGGCACCGCTTTACGCCATTGTTTTACTTGGGTTTGTTATGGGACGCTGCTTCACGTTGGATATTAAATCTATTTCATCAGTAACAATTTTTGCCATTGCGCCTATCGTCTTTTTATTGAGTGTTGCAAAACTTGATTTCAAGATTGAGCTTTTATTTGGCCCTGTGATCTTTTTCGTTGTCGCGGTTGTTCTCGCTTTACTCGTAAGATTGCTAACCAGTCAGTTTTTGAACACTAAAACATCTTATTTAGCGGCAGTCGTTACCAGTACAAACAATTGGGGATATTTTGGGATACCTATCGCTTTGTCACTATTTTCACCGCAAGTGGCCGCTTTTTATATTTTAACAGGTGTAG
>JBBKXB010000028.1:0-13474 GCA_037969255.1 Bdellovibrionales bacterium
GCGAAAGGACTCGAACCTTCGACACCCGGTTTTGGAGACCGGTGCTCTACCAACTGAGCTACACCCCTCTAGCCTGTGCCTTTTGTTCTTGTGTATCGTTGTTTCAATACTTATGTAGCGTTGCTACATCACGTATCTCATCGCCTAACACAAAACCAAAATCCTTTGGCTAACAGTAATTGATGTGCACCATACTCAAGTTTTTGAAAAAAGACCAATAAAAAAAGGCCGCCACTTATCAAATAAGGGCGACCTTTTAGAATTTTTATATAGTGAAGCTGATTAAGCTGTGATTTTTGTAACCACACCAGCACCAACTGTACGTCCACCTTCGCGGATCGCGAAACGTAGACCTTCATCCATGGCCACAGGAGCAATAAGCTCTACGTCCATTTTACAGTTATCGCCAGGCATAACCATTTCAACACCTGATGGCAAAGCCACAGTACCAGTCACGTCAGTTGTACGGAAGTAGAACTGTGGACGGTAGTTGGTGAAAAATGGAGTATGACGTCCGCCTTCTTCTTTTGACAAGATATAGGCTTCAGCTTCGAATTTTGTGTGCGGGTTGATCGAACCAGGCTTACAAAGAACCTGACCACGTTCAACATCTTCACGTTTAGTACCACGAAGAAGCGCACCGATGTTATCGCCAGCTTGACCGCTGTCGAGTAACTTACGGAACATTTCAACACCAGTACATGTTGTTTTTTGTGTATCACGAATACCAACGATTTCAATCTCGTCACCAACGTTAAGTACGCCTTGCTCAATACGGCCAGTACATACTGTACCACGACCAGAAATTGTGAACACGTCTTCAACAGGCATCAAGAAAGGCTTGTTCAAAGCACGTTCAGGTGTTGGGATGAAAGTATCAATGGCTTCCATCAATTCTCTCAACTTTTCCTCACCGATTTCAGGATTGCGGCCTTCAAGGGCGGCAAGCGCTGAACCAGCGATGATAGGTGTTGTATCACCAGGGAATTCGTATTTTGTCAACAATTCACGGATTTCCATTTCAACGAGTTCCAATAGTTCTGGATCGTCAACTTGGTCAACTTTGTTCATGAATACAACCAATGCTGGCACACCAACTTGGCGGGCAAGAAGGATGTGTTCACGTGTTTGTGGCATTGGACCGTCAGCTGCGTTAACAACCAAGATCGCGCCATCCATTTGCGCCGCACCTGTGATCATGTTTTTCACATAGTCAGCATGTCCTGGGCAATCCACGTGACCGTAGTGACGTGCATCTGATTCATATTCAACGTGAGCTGTGTTAATGGTGATACCACGAGCGCGCTCTTCAGGAGCCGCATCAATGTTCTCAAATTTCGTTGGGTCTTTAGAAAACGTCTTTGACATAGCGGCTGTCAATGTTGTTTTACCGTGATCAACGTGACCAATAGTCCCGATGTTCACGTGGTCTTTAGTGCGTTCGTACTTAGCGCGTCCCATTTTAGTATAGTTCCTTTCAAAAATGTTCTTTTTATCCGTTAAAAACCCAGCGCGAAAAATACTTAACAGCCGCTGGAAACACGGCAATAGGCCTGTGTTTTAGCATTATGGCGGTGTGTGTCAAGTGGTTTCGTACTTATTTCATCTGTTTTTAAAGGAAAAATATTAGCTTAGGTTTTAAAAAACGCGACTCTCGCCGCGCCTTCATAATGATTATAGGCTAACTGATCTTAAAGATCGTTTTCCTCGGCCGTTGTGTTTTCTTCAGGTGAAGTCACTTCCAATGTAGGAATAGTGAATGTTTTCTCATCCGAATTAACTTCAATTGTCGGTACATCAACAGTTACGTCTTCATCAACAACGTCAATATCAACGGTTTCAACATCAACGTTTGGCAGTTCGCCGCCCGTGGCAGACACATCAACAGTTGGCAATTCAACGTCACCTGTTACATCTACATCAACAGCCCAAAAAAGGATTGCGACTAGCGCGGCTGCAATAACCACACCCCAAATTACTTTAGTATTCATTTTTAAAAATTCTCCATTCAAAATTAATTTTACTTATTATCGTCACTAACCTCTACCTCATCATAAAGTTCAAATAAAGCCTTAGATTTATTATTGACATAATAAAAAATGAATGATATAAACGTTCAATGAAGAATGTTTTGACACTTTTTTTAGAAGGACCTTGGTCACAATGTGGCCTTAAAACAAAAGGCAGCGTCATCGTTGGTTTCCTTGCCACACCCCTGATTATAATGTCGTTGCCCAACGATGCTAAGGAAATGGATTCTGCTCAAAACAATGAAAGCATAAGCCTTATCTCCCAAGCAAGTGCCTCGACACCGCGCCCTAAATATACAGTGCCCGATAATTACAAAGCACAAAAATTTGAGACCAAAAGCTATGGCGATATCTCTGTTGCGGTATCATTTCCAGCTTGTCCTAACAAATTATTCATAGATCAAGGTGCGGATGACAAAATTATCCCTGCATCTATAACAAAAGCATTATTGTTGATGCTCGCAGCCGAAACCATTGATGATCCTGCTTATGACTTGTCATTGGAAGATGAAATAAAAGTGCCCCAAATTGCCATCACTGAATCGGCTGGTTTAGCGCGTTTTTACAAAACACTTAAGTCTGGCGATACTCATTCTTTAGCCCGATACTTAAGTGCTACTGGTGCGCGCTCGGAGGCCATTAGCACTATTACAGTTGCAATTGCCATTGCTGATGCACGCGGTTACCAAGGCTCTGATAAACAAAAATTGACACAAGTTATTGAACAAATGAACGTGCTGGCTCAAAAAGCAAACATGACTAATAGTACATTTATCAACGTAACGGGCAGTTATATTGATTTTAAAACACGTAATCATGGTAATTTTTCTACCGCCAGAGATTTAACAAAACTATTGAATTATTTCCAAGCACACCATCGCCCCCTATTTGAACTCACACTTGGTCGTACAGATATATATTGGGATAATCTCACGGATCGCGACGGTGTGAGCAGTCGATACCTTGAAAAATATTCAAAATCAGCATTAAATCAACATCCAGATCGTAAAAACGAACCAAAAGCATTGGGTGCAAAAACAGGCGCATTACGTGCATATAATCCCAATGGAGGCAGCCATCCGAACACTATTTTTAATGAGTTAATTGCGGTTGAAAAAAATGGATCAAGAGCCAATATCGCTTTAATTGGTAGTAAAAGCAAAAAATCGCGAGAAGAGGCAATCACTCACTTAGCAGGTTTAGTTAATGTTACAGATGTACGAAAGTTCTGCGCGTCACCAAGTTAAATGGAGCGGGTGAAGGGGATCGAACCCTCACAACCAGCTTGGAAGGCTGGTGTTCTACCATTGAACTACACCCGCATTGCCTGCAATATTTTGACAGAAATACAATATAAAAACAGGTTTTAGCGTGTCATTGTGGAATTGGCAAGAACTTATGCCCTTGATCAAGCATATGTTGGATTAATTGTTGCGTATAAGGCCACAACTCAAAACTGTCATGCATCACCAATATTTGAGTGCTATCACCGTGACTGGCTATAAAATCATCAAAATTTTTGTTTAAAGACGCCACCGTTGCATCCTTGCCAGCATGACGCGCATGAAGATGCCAATCGGGATGACAAAATGTGCCTTGCGTACTCACCGCACTAGATCGCGCATACGTTTTATACCATTCAGTATTTACGTCCTTAAATTGGATTTGTTCAAAACCATCCTGTTTTAAACGCGCTTCAATATTGTTATGGATCTTGATGTGTTCATCTGTGGGCGCTTTTAAATCATTGTTATAAAATGTGCCGTAAACTTGTTTTAAATCCGCTCGTTCATCTTCATTAAAAGTTTCAGGCACCAAAGGCCACCCTGTTAATCCGCTATCCATGTGCGGAAAACGCATGGATTTAATAGATTGTTTTACGCCCGCTTGCGCATAGGCTTTATCAATGAGTGTTTGTGTTTTGAGAACTTCGCGCACCGCCATATCCGCGCCCAATTTTGAGGCATAATGATGTGACCAGCTATGGTTGGAAATCACAAATCCGTCTTTGATGGCTTGGACAATTTTTTCAGGGTAAAGAGAAAGACTATCACCTCTGCAATAAAACAGTGCGGGAATATCACGCGCCTTAAGCCATGCGCACAACACATCAAAATTGGCCGATGGGCTGTCGTCAATCGTGAGATAAAGCCCTGTCATCTGTTATTCGCCCGCGCGTAAATCGTGTCTTTTTGCCCATGCAATAAGACCCTTGAGACCAAGATATTGATCATCCACTACACGCAATGGAAGATTTGCAATTGCATGGTTAACAACTGGGCTATTATCAATGTCATACTGTTTTTTAATTATATCCCAATCTATACGGCCTTCTCTCATCAAGGCGGGTAATAATCCCCCTGTAATTACGATGCCACCAAAGGCGTGCCCAAACATGAAACAATGATGAATGAACAAACCAAACACTTGATTGAAATATAAATCAGCAGCCTCAATCCCAACTTTCTCTCTTAAAATCTTGAGCCCTGGGCCACTGACAACATCCTCAAACGTCATATACGGAAAGACAAGCTCGCCTGCAATAGCATCAAAATGAGTGTCTTTTGGTCCCAGCCCATGAAAATGCATGTGCGCCCCAAACGTTTCTTGGACATGGCCTAATTTTGGGTACACGTAAGCAAAGCCTAGCCCTGTGCCAGGAGCGATAACTGCAATAGGGTGATCATTATTAGGTTTGCCCTCGTTGATCACAGTGACATTTTCATCAAGATGCGCACCGCCCATTACCGCCCATGCATGACTTTCAAGGTCATTGAGGATGTGGATAGAGGCTAGCCCCAATTCTTTGACCAAATCACGCGGACGGAAATCCCATGATGGCGTGTGTTTAAAATGATAAGTGCCGTCTTTGGCTTGTGGCGCAATCGCCATCAACAATCCCATTTGCGCATCGCGGGTCAGCTTAATGTCTTGGCAATAGCCATCAATTGCATGCGCCATAGAGTCAAAATCACTAAGCGGGTAAATTCGTACGTCGTGCATTTCCTCGTTATCAAGAATGGCACATCGCATATTGGTTTCACCCAATTCAATGAGAATCCGCGAGATGGTTGGTTTAAATGAAACTGTCATACCACTCTATCGACCATAAAATACGCCATGGTGACAAGATGGTTTCTAAAAATCGTCCACATGAGCCTGATGGACATTTCAGTGCTTTTGATATTATGATTTAAGGACACACATGCTAGGAGAGCTTTTATATGAGTGATTTACAATCCATTTTGAACGAGGATAACCCTCTTGTTCCAACAAAAGAATCCTCTAAGCAAGGTTGGTTGTTCTTGGCCGCCGTCCTAATCGGTTGCACAATATGCGTGCCCGTCTTTTTCATGGGCGCACAACTTGCCCACCAAGCCAGTTATCCTGACTTTATAACGGGCGCGTTTTTAGGCGGGCTATTGGCATGTGTAATCGCAAGCGCCACTGGCGTGGTTGGTCAAAAAACAGGTCTACCAAGCGCGATGCTCGCAAAAATATCATTCGGACGGCATGGCTATATTCTAGCAAATCTTGCAATGGTCATTGGTGCCATCGGCTGGTTTGGTATTCAAACCAACATCTTTTCGGATAGTTTTGTGAAAATGAGTGCGCAAGTATGGGGTATTAACTTCTCTCCATTATGGGTCACCATAGTTGCTGGTCTTATCATGTCAACCACAGCCATTATTGGTTTTCGTGGTCTTGGGAAACTCAGCTATATCGCGACACCGTTGTTAATTTTTATTTTAGCGCTCCCTTTATATCAATTTTTTCAAGAGGGTAAGTTATCCAATATAACCTCAAACGGTGATGCAATCACGATGGGAACCATGATTGCTATTGTGGCTGGTGCATATAGTTTTGCTTGCACGATGCCTGACTTGACCCGCTTCATGCGCTCGGCCTCCGCGACTGTAAAAGGCATGATCGCCAACTTTATCTTTGCCTATCCTTTAGTTTTAATTGCTACAGGGACACTCGCTCTTGTATCTCAAGAAAATGATTTTATGCAGATCATGCTTGGGCTCGGCATTGGCAGTGTGGCCATTTTGGCGTTGTTCCTATCAACATGGACAACCAATGATACCAACGCTTATGTCGGCGCGCTTGCAGTTAACTTGTTTTTACCAAAACTACAACGTTGGAAAATAGCAGCCATTGTCGGCGCGCTTGGAACTTTGGCTGCCGTGTTTGGAATTTTCGAACATTTCATGAGCTGGTTGATCTTAACGGGCAATCTATTCGCACCAATGGCAGGTGTTTATGTTGCTGATTTCTGGCTCAATCAAAAACGTTATAAAGATTTGGACAATATACCAAAATACCGTATTCCACAAATTTTGGCATGGCTTGGCGGATTATCCGTTGGCATGATGACAACGCCATCTGCCAATATGGGATTTGAGTTGTTTAATCTCACAACAGTACCCATGATTGATGCCATTATTGTCGCGGCAATCATTCAAGTAGGTTTTGTGAAATTATCCCGCTAACCACTTCGCGTATTCAGGGATAGCGCTCGCATCTATGTCCAATATGCACGGCACATCGTAGGGATGGATTTCCTTGAGGGCTTTAATCAATTGTTCTTTTTTATAAGGATCGCATTTGAATAAAACGGCCACTTCATTCGTTTTCTCAATCGTGTTTTTCCATTCATATATCGCGGTATGCGGTGCCATAATATTGGCGCATTTAGCAATGCCCCGCTCGATCAAAGATTTAGCGATTTCTTTGGCTTGATCCGCCGATTCAAAGTTTGAATACACAAGCCCAATGCTTTTATTCATAGAACTAAGCCTTTTTCAAAAATTCAGTTTTAAGGACAATTGTGCTTTTGCCAATACGGCATTCCACTTCATTGTCTTTGTGGGTGAGGTGGATGTTTTTCACGGGCGTGCCTCGTTTGATGTTTAACGATGATCCTTTGACATTCAAATCACGCGCTAAGGTGACGTTATCGCCCTCAATTAATTTGGTGCCGTTGCAATCTTTTGTGTCGCTCATATTGTATTCCACTTTTCTCTTATTGTGATCGTTTTTAACTATAATCATGTTGTGTTCATTAAGGTAAGAAAAAACATTGCATTTACCGCATATAAAATCCAAAATCATGCCCATGTCCAACGAAATACTATTCATCATTCTACTCGTTTTCGCGTTGTCACTTCCGCTCATTGCTTATTGGATGGGGCGAACTTGGATGTATGTTTTGGTTGGTATTAATGCCTGCGTTCTATTACCAATCATGGTTTTATCAGCCGATGTGTTTGGGTATTCAGTGTCCATTGGTACGGTTTATTACGCCACCTTATTTCTCGTTACCGATTTACTGACCGAAACTTACGGGAAAAAAGCGGCTTATTATGCGGTGGCAACAAACATCGTCACAAGCTATTTGCTCGTGGCTTTTTTCCAGCTACCTCTCGCCTTTGATCCCTCGCCAATGTCCATTGAGATGTTTGAAAAAATGGGTTCTGTTTATAGCCATTCATGGCGCATGGTTCTTGTTGGAACGCTGTGCTTTGCGCTCACACAGATACTTGATGTGAATATTTATAACTACTTACACAAAAAGACCGGTGATCAATTATTATGGCTTCGCAATAACGTAAGCTCAATCACCAGCGCCCTTTTTGCCAATTTGTTCTTTTGGTATTTTGCTTTGGGCAATATCGTTGACGATTGGTTTGCAACGGCTATTGCTGGCTTTTTATTGACTGCACTGGTTAATTTACTTGATACACCAATCGTGTATTTAGCCCGCCTGCGTAGACCAGCCGATTTAAATACAATCAAAGAGGTATGAAAATGAACATTCGAAAAAATATTATTTTACTGGTTGTTTTGGCCATCACATTTGTCATCATCGTCACGTTGCCTTTGCTCACAAGAGATAAACAAATGACATCAACGCTCGACACTGCAAAAGCCGTGTTTATCAACGCCGATAATCAAGAGATTGGCACAGCCATCCTAAAAGGCAGCGAAGACGGTGTTTTGATTGAATTGGATTTGTCGAACCTACCCAAAGGCACACACGCTATTCACATCCACGAAACAGGGTCATGCGCCCCTGATTTTAAAGCCGCAGGGGGTCACTTAAATCCCCTTACAAAAACGCACGGTACTTTGAGTGAAAACCCACTCCACGCAGGAGATTTGCCTAATTTAATCATTAATGATGATGGCATTGTTAAGCTTAACGTCTTTAATGACCGCGCCGTTATAAGCCCTCAAAAAGCAAGCGAAAGCAAAGCTGTTTTACTAGACAGTGATGGCGCGGCTTTCATCATTCATGCGGGTGTTGATGATTATATAACCCAACCCACAGGTGATGCAGGTGGACGCATAGCATGTGCGGTGATTACCGAATTATAGATCTACAAATAGACTATATAACCATCTGATATATAAAGATCTTTATATCAAACTATATTTTTTCATAGACTAAGTTACCTATTTTTGAAGATCGCGATCATCCATAAGCTTTTGAACCATCTCGGTTAATTGTCTGATTTCTTGATCCTTAAGTTGGTCAAATTTTTGATGCAGCAATTCAATTTCAAGCTCTGATTTTAGGTTCACATTATAATCTTTTTCCGCACGCTCGCGATCAAGCGATGATTGACGATTTTGTGACATCATAATAATAGGCGCTGAATAAGCCGCTTGAAACGAGAGCATCAAATTGAGTAAAATAAATGGATATGGATCCCACGATTGCACCCACCCATAGACATTGAGCAAAAGCCAGCACACAAGAATAATGGATTGAATAATGATAAACGGCCATGAACCGACCGTATCGGCCACTTTATCGGCCACTTTTTGACCGAGTGTATGCGCGCGCATTTTTACTTTTTGTTGCGCGGGCTGTAATTCGCGCAATGTTTTTAACAAATCAAAATTAGTGTGGCCTTGGTTTTCTTTTGTCATTATACGCTTTCTCCTTATTTATTTTGTAAACACTTCTTTAAACCCGCCCGATATAAGTGACGCTGTTCTAATCAAAACCATGGGCGCACTTAAACCAGGGGGCACGGCCAAATAACGTGATGACCACTCGGGCTCAAACTTAGCTTTATATTTATACAACCCTTCAAAATTGTAAAAATCTTCACCCCTATCAAACACAGTTGCCCCAATTTTATGCCATAGTGGCGCAAGCGGTCTACGCTCTAACCCTGACAATGGCGCTGTCCCTAAACAAAACCATTGATAGCCCTCTACCCTGCCCCAAAGCATGAGCTGTGCGAATAAATAGTCCATAATGCCATGGGGCGTTTCTGGGTCATATCGCATGAGATCAAGCGACAACTCTTGTTTGCTATCCAATTCCCACAAATTGGCAAAGGCGACAATAATCCCGCTTTCGTCTTTGACGATCGCCATGCGCGTTTTGCAAATATACTCTTCTTCAAAGAACCCAAGCGAAAACCCTTTTTCGTTGGTATTTTTACGCGCTATCCATAGATCGGATATTTCTCTTATGCGCGTTAAATTGGCTCTGACCTGCTCTTGGTCGATGACCTCAAAGGTGAATCCTACTTTGCTTAACTTGTTAGTGGCACCACGCATATTTTCGCGCTTTTTACCTATAAGATCAAAATCAAAAAGCGATATGCGGGCGACCTCGCCCATTTTGAGCATCACAAACCCAACATCAAGATACAATGCCAGATAATCCTCATTCACTTGGTAAAACACCGCCTTAGACCCATAACGATCCGCCTCTTCTTTGAATGACCACAGCAATTCTTCGAAAGCTTTTTTGTCACCCACGGGATCACCCATCGCGATCCAATATTTTGAGGACACGCCATAAGCAATAAAAGCGGTTTTATCGCTCGACCAGAATATACGTTTATCACCTAATAATGCGAGATAATCTTCACTATGATTAGACGCCTGAATGATAGGCAACACATCAATCAAATCTTGTGTGCTGGCTTTATTTTCTAGCTTGGGACGCGACACGCTCAAGAGCTTCATCATAACAACTGCCATGAGTGTGACCGCAATCACAATCAACGATCTTAAAAATCTTGATGCATCATTTTTGTACGAAAATTGCCACCAAAGATCATCACTGTAATTTACGTTTTGAAACGAGAAAAACCCTATCCACGTCGCGCCGATCACAATCACAGCGATCATCATGATCCATGATGGGTCCAAAGAAACCTGCATTAATGATGATTGACGATAAAAATAACGCTTACTCGACCAAAGACCTAAGAACATAAATGATAAGATGCTAGCCTCTTGCCAATCAAACCCTTTTAAAAATGAAGCGCCGATACCAAGGGCAAGTAATATTAATGATCCATACCATGCGGCATCAAGGCGCAACCTTACGCCTCGCGCTAAGAACAACAATAATATACCAACCACTGAGCCAATAAGATGCGAGAACTCAATCACGGGCAATGGCAAAATATCGCGCAGCCATTCAATGTTTTCAGGGATGCTTGGCGTTGCACCAGACAACAATAAAACACCGCCACTGAAAAACAGTAAAATGGATAACACATGAGGCACAGTTGAGGACATGATGTTAGAAAATGTGTCACCTGCTTTTTTGAGTTTGTGTCGGCTCGCATATAATTCATGGAAAACCAGAAGAGCACCAGCTAAGGCAAGAGGCACAAAATAATATATAACGCGATAATATATCAACGCAGATAGTATCTGAGGATGCACATCACCAAACAAAGGCCCTGTTAGCCATATGAATGCACCCTCGAATACGCCAAGGCCACCAGGCACTTGTGACACCAAACCAAACACTTGGGCGACGACAAAGATGATAAGAAATATTTCAAAACCCATATTGGGTATGTCTTTGACAAACACCCATAAAACGAGCGAGGAAAAAACCAAATCTAGACAGGATATAAAGGTCTGTCCCAAAGCCATTTTTGGTGATGGCAAGGAAATTTCAACATTCTTAATACTGAACGGTTTGCGTCTGAACAACACACATGCCCAATATACGAACAAAAAACCGCCGCACAAAACGGTCATTAACAAAATCACATTTGGGTTTTCAAGCGCTCCGCGCAAGTCACTGGGTAAGATCAACACGCCTATAAATCCAAGCGTTACAACGCCCACAACATAAGTCAGGGCAAGGAATAAAGATATTTTAGCAATGTCCCAGCCCGGTATCTTAAATGCTGAGTAAAATTTATAACGGATCGATCCGCCCGATGCCCACGCGTGGCCTGTGTTATTGCTCAAGCCATACCCTATAAAGGACGTCATTAATATTTTGGATAAAGGCACTTCGTTTTGATGGCCTGTGTATCTTAGGGCAAGCCAGTCATAGCCTGATAATATGATGTAATTAACGAGCATAAGCCCGAACGCAATCAAAAGTGTTATCGGGGAGACGACACTTAACGTTTTTAATAAATCGCTGAATTCATGTGCTTTAAGCTCGTGATGCACGATAAACAGCGCCAGCACAAACAGTCCTAATGGTAAAAACTTAGCAATATACCCAACAATATTTTTCATCATTATAGTTATACAAGCATATGATTATTTAGCTATCCTCTTGTTAAATCACCAAGAGCTTTACGAAGAAATATTACTCACGTCTTTAGTTCCGACAATTGAATGTTATCGGTGGCTATTACTCAACTAAGACGCCAAATCAACCAATGATAAGAACTCTTTGAGTCTTGTTGATTTTGGTTGCATAAGTAGTTTTACATCGCCTTGTTCCATGACCTTACCGTTATCGATAAATACAACTTGATCTGCCATACGTTTCGCAAAGTTTAATAAATGCGTGATGATCATCATACCGATGCCTTGGGATTTACAGACCTCCAAGATTTTTAAAATATTGGCGACTTGTTCTACGTCCAAAGCAGACGTGATTTCATCCAGTAACATAAAGCGTGGTTTAAGCATAACCGCGCGGGCAAGCGCGGCGCGTTGACGCTGACCGCCCGATACTTCGTTAGGGAAACGATGGACAAATTCATCCATTTCAAAATCAGACACTATTAGATCAAAGCGCGTTTTGATCTCAACCTCGTCCATGCGCCCTCGTGCAGGCAATAATATGTTTTCTGCCAACGTCATATGCGGCCATAAAAACAGTGATTGAAACACCACTGTGACCTCTGGCCATATATCTTGCCCCTCTGTGAAAACAGATTGATTATCAAGGATCACGTCACCTTGATCAGGTTTCTCAAGCCCTGCCATCATGCGCAACAGTGTTGTTTTACCAGCGCCCGATGGACCAATAACGCATGTGATCTCACCCTCTTTAATCTCAATATCCGCGCCCGTCACAACCGCGCGCCCCCCATAAGATTTCGATATTTTTTGTGCGTGTAAACTCATTACGGCAGGTCTTTAGGTTTAATATATAGATATGGTTTAGCAGTGGGCATAAATATAGATCTGTTAGGCTCGTATTTCTCAATAATCCGATCAATCTCGCCTTGGTTTTGCATTGCTAACAATGCACTATCAAGCATTGTCATTAATTCATCTTCAGAAAGATTAACACCCAAGCCATTAGGGAAAACTTGATAAGGCTCAGAATTTAAACGTCGTATTTTATTTGGATTTTTAGAAGCAAAGTCCTGCGCCGTGCTTTCTTCCAGAAATAAAGCATCTGCCTTACCTGTTGCTACATTTAAAAAGAGTTGTGATATATCTGCTAAATTTGGAAGACTAACTTCTTGTGCCTTCGTAAAATGGGTACGTGCAATGACTTGAGACATCTCACCATCCATAGTCGCCAGCTTAACTTTTGGATCGTTTAGTTTGTTTAGATCACCATCAAAGCGATGATCATCATGACGCACATAAGCGTTTGAGGCACTAAATGACAAGGGTGTTGAGAAACGCACGTAACGCCCTCTTTCTGCATTGCGCCAAAGTGGTGCACAAAACACATCGAACCGTTTGCTTTGCAAGCTTTCTATCACATTCCCCCAACCTGTTTCTTCTGCCCATTCCACCTTGAGGTCGAGATTACTGGCCATTTGCTCGATAATTTCTTTAAAAATACCCCCCAGTTTTCCTGTTTCCGTATCTTTATACAAGATTGATGGCGGAGCTAAGGCGTATCCACATCGTATCGTCCCTGTGCGCATAACGCGCTCAAAAGCTGTTTCTTGCTTCGAAGATTTTTCATCGCTACTGCCGATAAAAGTTCCCGCGATGAGAGATAATCCGACTGACAATAAGACTATTAAAAATGTGCGCATATTATTCTCCTTTTATTGTTCGCTTAAATCTCTTGCATATTTTTTCTTGAGCCACGCGGCGGTCAAAGTAATCGGCACACAAACCGCTACAAAGAACAAACCAAGCGCGGTATATATCTCAACGGGTTTATAAATTTGCGCATTGATGCGTTGCGCCACGCGGAATATCTCTTCGACTGAGATCAAGGATGCAAACAA
>JBBKXB010000029.1:0-25599 GCA_037969255.1 Bdellovibrionales bacterium
GCGGTGTGCGTGTATGCACGCATTAGGCAAAATATCTTAGCGCGCTCATTTAAAAACGTATGGGATGATATGCGTAACATTTGGCCCTATTTTTTCACGTCTATGAAATGGTTTGCACGATTGATGCTTATTATACGCGATATAATTAAGGTTGGCTTGTCACGCGCTTAAAGATTGATTATCGTCCATATATGAAAGCAAAACAAAAAATCTCATTGGTGATATTTGGTGCAGGGGAAACCGCGCATTTGGCCTATGAATATTTCACGCATGATCCCAATTATGAGCATCACGAGGTTGTGGCATTTTGTGTTGATGAACAATATTTTAAAGATGACATATATTTAAATTTACCCGTTGTGAGACCGCATGAGGTTCAAGATAAATATCCATCAGCCGATCACAAAGCCTTTGCCGCGGCCAGCAGTGGCAAACTCAATAGAACACGTGAAAAACTGTATAATAAGGTTAAAAATTTGGGCTATGAATGCGTGAGTTACGTCAGCGCTAAAGCATTCGTATGGCATGACGTTGAGATCGGTGAAAATTGCTTTATTTTGGAAGATAATACGGTGCAACCATTCACAAAAATTGGTAATAATGTGGTGCTATGGAGTGGCAATCATATTGGCCATCGCACGGTTATCCAAGATCACGTATTTGTGACCTCTCATGTCGTTATTTCTGGATATTGTAATATTGGCGCGTATAGTTTTATTGGTGTGAACGCATGTTTGGCTGATAACATTAGTATCGGCCATGATAATTTTATCGCGATGGGCGCGATCATGGCCAAATCTACGGACGATAATCAGGTTTGGGCAGGCGCTAATGCTGAGCTTAGAAAAATTCCCGCAAAAAAATATTGCTCGGTCAAAGAGGATTAAATGGCGTGGGTCAAAAAAGGTTTGATCTATAATCCCACGGGTCAAAACGAATGGGACAAACACGGGTTTTTAACCCCAACGCCGTTTTTATTGAATGATGATGTGATCCGCATTTACGGGGGCATGCGTGATGATGAGGGGGCGAGCCGTATAGGATATATTGACGTGTCGGCTCATGATCCTTCTGAAATAATCACAATATCAAAACAGCCATGTTTGGATGTTGGCCAAGCTGGAATGTTTGATGATAATGGTGTTATTTTGGGTGATGTGGTGCGTGATGGCGATCAAATACGGATGTATTATGTCGGTTTTCAAATTCCTAAAAAGGTTAAATTCATGGCGTTTTCTGGTGTGGCAATTTCCAATGATAATGGCAAAAATTTTGAGCGTTTTTCGCAAACACCCATTATGGATCGTGCGAAAAATGCGTTGTTCATCCGCGCCATTCATTCCGTGATCAAGGAAGATGATATTTGGAAAGTTTGGTATTCCGTTGGCAATGGCTGGGAGCATATTGATGGCAATGATTATCCGCAATATGATATTCGCTATACGCAAAGTGACAATGGATTATCTTTTAGCGATTCCTGTGGCACGCATTGCATTGGCGTGAATGAAAATGAATATCGCATTGGTCGCCCGCGTGTCTATAAAACAAGTGATGGATATATGATGAACTACACGTCCGACACGCGCGGTAAAGAATATAAAGCGGGGCAAGCGTATTCAAAAGATGGCATGAATTGGACGCGCAAAGACGAGGATTTAAAGATTGAAAAATCAGAGGCAGGTTGGGATAGCGAAATGCTGTGTTACCCTGTTATGCTTGAAACGCCCTTGCACAAATATATGTTCTATAGTGGCAATAATATGGGTATGACGGGCGTGGGTTATGCGCGTTGGGAATCGTGATGAACATACGTCGTTATACAAAAAAAGATGCGGTGCAATGGAATGATTTTGTGCGCACATCTAAAAATGGATTTTTCATGTTTGATCGTGCTTATATGGATTATCATGAAGATCGATTTGAAGATCATTCTTTAATGATTTTTGATGATAAAAACAAACTCATCGCGATCATGCCAGCCAATATTAAAAACGATGTTTTATATTCTCATCAAGGCTTAACGTTTGGCGGATTGATTACGGGGCGTAAAATGCGCATGCCGATCATGCGCAATATTTTTGATGATCTTAAGGAGTATGCGCGCGCACAAAAAATTAAAAAGATCATCTATAAAATAATCCCACATATTTATCATCGCCAACCAAGCGAGGAAGATTTATACGCGTTATTTAGACATGATGCCTCGCAATTTCGGTGTGATATATCATCAAGCATTAAAATGAATGGTGCTCAATATAGCTTTTCTTCAAGCCGTAAATCAGGCGTAAACAAAGCTAAAAAATTGGGACTAAAAATTGAGATCAGTGATGATTACCTTTCGTTTTTTGATATGATGAATCAAACATTAAAAACAAAATATGATACGACGGCCACACACACAACTAATGAGATGATAACGCTATCAAATTCTTTTCCTGACAATATAAAATTATATATTTGCAAGCAAGAAAATATGTTGGCGGGTGTTATAATTTATGAAACGGACATGGTCGCGCACACACAATATATTGCTTCGAGTGATGAAGGTAAAAAAGTGGGTGCAACCGATCTAATATTGGATCATTTAATCAATGAAGTTTATGCACAAAAACCCTATTTTGATTTCGGCATTTCGACTGAAAAAAATGGCCAGTATTTAAATGAAGATTTGATTGACCAAAAAGAGGGAACGGGTGCACGCGGTGTCGTTTATCAACAATTTGAAATTGATATTTAGTTAAAAAAATTCTTTAATTTTTGTGCAGACATAATTGATTTCTTCTGTCGTATGATAAGGATCGCACGGCAATGATAAAAGCTCTTTTGATTGACCCTCAGCAATAGGAAACTGCTTATTAACAGAGGGTATATCTGCGTAGCATTTTTGGGCGTTAATTGGTTTTGGGTAATGAATGTTGGTGCCAATATTGTGGTCGTTTAAATGTTTCATTAAGGCATCACGTTGGTTGTTTAAAACGCACACACAAAATACATGCCAAACGGGAATCATTTGTTGCGGCACAAAAGGCAAAACAATTTGATCAATATTTTTTAATTCATCACGGTAAATATCGGCTATGTCCGCCCGTTTTTTATTCCATCGATCTAAGTGTTTTAATTTAACCGATAAGAATGCGGCTTGGAGTTCATCAAGGCGTGAATTAGTGCCCAAAATATCGTGCTGATACTTAATTTCAGATCCATAATTGCGGAGCATTTTGATTTTTTTAGCGAGTGTGTCATCCGATGTTGTGACCGCACCACCATCACCAAATGCACCCAAATTTTTTGTTGGATAAAAACTAAATATGGCTGCATCACCAAGGCTACCTGCTTTGCGTCCATTATATAAAGCGCCGTGTGCTTGCGCGGCATCTTCCATCACTTTGAGATTATATTTCGCGCCAAGCGCCATGATCTCATCCATATAAGCGGTTTGCCCGTAGAGGTGCGTGAGGATGATAGCTTTTGTATTATTGGTGATCGCGCGTTCAATGTCCGCGGGATCAATGTTGTAAGTCTGTGCGTCATTTTCGACCAATACGGGTGTGGCGCCAGCTCGCGTTACGCCCAATGCTGTGGCGATATAGCCACCCGCCGCCACAATCACTTCATCGCTCTGATTGGTGATGTCCCAAGCTTGCAATACGAGCGTAATGGCTTCTAATCCGTTGCCAACACCAATGCAATGTTTCGCTTCGCAATAGCGCGCAAAGTTGATTTCAAATTGTTCCAAATGCGGACCCATAATATACCATCCGCTTTGCATGACGGACTTATACGCTTGATCTAGTTCTGCGCTAATATCATCATACAACCGTGTCATGTCTATAAAGGGTATATTCATGAGTGGAGCTCCCACGCTAAAAAATCATCATAATTGCGTATGTAATCAGCATCGTCATATAGCTCGGAACACGCGACTACGCATACCGCATCCGATGAAAAGTTTTTGAGATCACGCCAGAATTTTGGCGGAATATAAAGCCCTTGGTCGGGCGCGCTCAGTGTAAAATTATAACTCTCATTTTGACCTTTTAATTCAATATCGAACGATCCATGCGCGGCAAAAATAAATTGCTCTAATTTTTTGTGGGCATGATGACCGCGCTCTTGTTTGTCAGCAATATTATATAAAAAATAAAGTCGCTTCGTTTCGAATCCAACCAAGTTTTGTGTTTCAATGATACCAAGCGCGCCGCGATGATCACGTTCGGTTTGAATATCAACCATTATTGGCACGCTGTTAAACTGGGTCATAATGTCTCTATCATAACGGGAGATATAAGAGGCGAAAACCCCTTAAAAAACAGGGCAAAATTGACATAAATAGAAGATATTTTTCACTGGTCATTAAGGGTTTGTGCTGTATCATGGTCTCTATGCAAGTGATTTGCTTTTTAGCACTGTTTCTCATGATCTCGTTTGGCGGTAACGCTCAAGCGAGCGATGCTATTGCCGTCTCCCCAGATAAACCAGAGATTGTAAAACTGGATGCTGACGCCGCATCTATTATTATCGGCAGTCCCAAATATGCCAGCGTGACCTTAGATAACCCGCGCACCATGCTTATCATTCCACGTGCCGAAGGCGCAACCTCGCTCACTGTTTTAAATGCGGATGGTGATATTATTTTAGAAAAAAGCATCATCGTTGGGGGGCCAAAAGATAAATATGTACGTATTCGTCGTGCATGCCCTGCTAATTTAAGTGGTTGCGTGTCTTCACAAACTTTTTATTGCCCTGATGGGTGTTCGGATATTTCACTTGATACGCCGAGCAACAGCCGTAATAACAACAATCAAGATGTCATTCCGCTTTCATCACCACCTTCTATTTCAGCAATTGACACTTCCCTGCTTGAACCTATCGAATAAACAGATTAAGTTAATCACATGTATAAAATATTTCTTCTTTCTAGCGTTCTAATCGTGTCAGCGTGTGCTGGCGGACCAAACGCGCCACGCCCACAAAATAACGTTAATTCAGCTATGAGTGCCGCCGCGCAACAAGCGCTTGATTCAGGTGATGTTCAACAATCCCTTTCGCTCACTGAGCAAATTTATAAAAATAACCCACAAAGTGCGGATGCTGCGCTCGATTATGCCACGGCTTTGCGCATGGCGGGACGTGAAACACAAGCCAACTTGGTGTTGAAAAAATTCTCTGAAGACCCAAGTGCTTCAGCCAGAGTGCTTAATGAATCGGCGCGCATATCATTATCTTCTGGTCAATATGATCAAGCGTTAGCTTTGGCCAAAAATTCGGTCAAATTATACCCTAAGAATCCCGAATCAATGATGGTTTTGGGTATGTCTTATGACGCTAAAAATGAGCTTAAAGATGCTGAGACAGCCTATCGCGGTGCGCTAGCGTTAGGGCCTAGCAATAATGATCGCGCAGCAATTTTAAATAATTTAGCGCTTAATCTAACGCTTCAAGAAGATTTGAATGGGGCCTATCCTTTGATTGAAGAGGCGCTACAGCTTGATCCTAATAAGCGTGAGTATAAACGCAACCGTGCGATGATCCGCGCTATGCATGCTCAAGTTAACCACTTAGTGGAATAGACAAATCTAATCTTTTTATGTGTTGTTCTCGATTTCAACGTATGGATATACGCCTTAATATCTCGTGTCTAACGTAAGAAATTAGCTTGCGGACATAGCTTGAATAACGGCTGGCCCCAAAATCACAATGAAGAGTGCGGGTAAGAAAAACAAAATCATAGGTACGGTTAGTTTTGGTGGAAGCGCCGCAGCTTTTTGTTCAGCATTCGCCATACGTTGATCGCGTAGGTCATCAGAGAGTACACGAAGTGCTTTACTCACGCCTGTCCCGTATTTCTCGGCTTGGATCATGGCATTGGCAAAGGTACGCACCGCGCCTGAGCCCACACGTGACGAGAAGTTTTTAAACGCCGCTTTGCGATCCGATAGCAACCCAAGTTCAGCGCTTAATAATCCTAATTCTTCACCCAAAGCAGGGGCATTTTCAATGGTTTCTTTAGCCACACGATCAATTGTTGGCTCAATCCCTAGCCCGCCTTGTACGCATATCAACATGAGATCGAGCGCATCGGGGAAGCTTAAATTCAACTCTTCTTGACGTTTGATGGCTTGGTTTTTGATCATCACGCTTGGTAAATAAAACCCTGCCGCTGCGGCCGCCATAATAATTAACAATGTGATTCCTTCGGACATAGGGTCTTCGCGTGCGGATAAAAATAACATGGCTATGATGCTCAAACCCACGGGTAGAACGACCCGTAATATCATATAAATCACAACTGCTTTGGGGCTACGATAGCCCGCTTGATTTAATTGTGTGCGCCATTTGACCGCAAGGTTACCCGCGAGTTTTTCAATTTGGAAAAACATCGTGACGCTTTGCGCCGCGGTGATATTTTTTGTCGCTTTAGGGTTTTCTATTTGATCGCGTGTGTCTTTGTATAACGTTTTTCTCTTTTGCGCGATGGTGTCCATCACGCGTTGCTTTTTCTCGGCGCGTTCCAAATAAGGCAATAAGAAAGCGAGAAAAGACACCGCTGCACCAATTGCACATAACGCAATTAAAATGTTTTCAAAGTTAAGTGTCATAGATTTTTTCTCCTTTCTTAAATCTTAAAGTTAATCATTTGACGCATGACAAGAACGCCAATGCTCATCCATATGATCGCCCCATAAAGTAACATTTGACCCAAACCAGGCAAAAATAACAGCGCGATATATTCTGGGTTTACGGCCTTGAGTGCACCCGTCACAAGCAAGGGTAACGCGCCAATAATCATAGCGGACATTTTGGCCTCGGCAGACAGCGCAATGATTTTACGTTTTAGGCGATACCGCGCACGGATGGTCCCCGCTAAATTTTCTAAGACTTCGGATAGGCTCGAGCCTGTTTGTTGCTGAATAACAAGCGCTGTGGCGAGCATGCGCATTTCTGTAAGAGGCATCCTAAGCGCGGCCTCGGCGGCGGCAGATGGCAAAGACACACCAACTTTTTGCGAGTCATACATACGGCGCATTTCCTCCCCGACGGGACCTGTGTATTCGCGGGCGCACATGGCAATGGCTTCCCCAACGGGCATGCCTGCTTTTAACAATCGCGCCATAGCTTCGAGCGCATCACTAAAATCATCCAAGAAAAGTTTTTGTCTTTTTGTGGCTTTCATTTTGACAAATAATTTTGGCAATCCCAATAATCCTATAATAGCCGCGAACACAGTCATAACGGGGTTGCCCCACAGACTATGAACGATCAATGTTACAGCACACCCCACAAAAAAGCTGGTCGTCCAAAACTGCATGACGTTCATTTTGAGACCCGCTTGCATGAGTTTCACACGCAATGATTTTTTATCAAGAGGCGTGCCGTCATCAGCCTTGGCATCTTTGAGTTTTTTGGCAATAGTTTTGTGATCAACCTTGCTTGATTTATCGCCTTTTTTGCCTTTGTCATGCATATCGATTTTGTGACCAATGGCGCGAAGTGCTTTATTCTTTTTCTCCGTTTTACTTTGGTGATCGAGCACAAGGTATGTACCAAATGCGATGGAAATTAACAATGCGATACCAAAAATAATGAGCATCAATCGTAGGCCTCTTCCATGGCATCAAGCACCAAATCGGCACAGCCATATTGCCTTGCTTTATCAAAGAATGCGGGGCGTAATCCTGTGGATTTTTGCTGGCCTATAATTTTACCGTTTTCGTCTTCTCCCACATATTCAAATGTGAAGAGATCTTGCATGGTGATAACTTCACCTTCCATACCTGTAATTTCTGAAATATGTGTGAGCTGTCTTGAGCCATCGCGCAAGCGTTGCACTTGGATAATGACATGCACCGCACTCGCGATTTGTTCACGCACCGCTTTTGATGGCAAATTAAGGCCGCCCATCGCGATCATATTTTCCATTCTTGACAACGCTTCGCGAGGATTATTCGCATGGACGGTTCCCATTGATCCATCATGACCTGTGTTCATAGCTTGTAATAAATCAAAGGCTTCGGGGCCACGAACCTCACCCACGATAATACGATCGGGGCGCATACGAAGACAGTTTTTGACCAAATCGCGCATGCTCACTTCACCCTCGCCCTCAAGGTTGTTGGGACGCGTTTCAAGACGCACCACATGAGGTTGTTGGAGTTGTAGTTCACACGCATCTTCGCAAGTAATAACGCGTTCACCTTCTTCGATAAAGGCGGTCAAACAGTTGAGCATAGTTGTTTTACCAGAACCCGTACCGCCCGACACAAGAATATTCACGCGAGACTTACCAATGGCTTGAAGAAGCTTTGAAGCAGACGGCGTCAATGATTTGAATTTCAAAAGGTCTTCGAGCGTTAATTTATCTTTCTTAAATTTACGAATGGTCAAACATGCCCCGTCAACCGCCAATGGCGGAATAATGGCATTCACACGAGACCCGTCTGGTAAACGTGCATCACAAATGGGTGAGCTTTCATCAACGCGTCTACCAATAGCGGACACAATGCGTTGTGCAATCGTCACCAAATGGGCGTTGTCACGAAAATGAATAGGAGCTACCTCAATGCGACCATTCACCTCGATATAAGTTATATCAGGGCCATTGATCATGATATCGGCAATGTCGTCACGAGCGAGTAATGGTTCGAGCGGTCCATAACCGAGCATATCATCGGCAAATTCTTTGGCGATATGCGCGATTTCACCAACCGTTAAATCGAGATTTCTAAAACGGCATATTTCACTAATCGCTCCTTGGATTTCATCACGTGCGGCAGGAATTTCCATTTTGGATAATTTGTGTAAATCAACAGATTCTCTAATATCATTCCAAATGCGTCTTCGCGCTTCAGCCAATCGTGGGTCTTCGGATTTATTAACTGGCTCGGTTGGAATATGCGCAGGTTCAACTACCGTTTTGTGAATGTCTTTGGCGGTTTCGGCGGGCTTTTTAGCAGGAGCAGGGGCTGACGATTTCTTAACGGGCTTTTTTTCTTCTTCTTGTGAAGGCGTGGAGGAAGATTTTTTCTCTACTATTTTTGATGCTGATTTTTTACCAAATCCCATGCGCGCTTAATCCTTTAACCAGCCCAAAAGGCCAGATTTTGATTTGCCAGATTTTGGCTTTTTCACATCCGCTGTTTCATCAACCAAGGCTAATAAATCCGCGGCAATTTTTTGTACGTTATTATCATCACGCCATGCGCCCGTTTCCATTTTTGAAGCCAGATTTCTATCATAGGAAATTTCAAGTTCTGGCTCATGGCCTAAAACTGTTGCGATGTCTTTTAAGGATAATTCTTCTGATATTTCTTTGCACTTGTTCAGCACAATTTTTATCGTTGAGCTGTTACCGCCGCGTATTGGTTCTATTTGAGATATCATTTTCTTGGTGGCACGAAGGCCTGTGATAGTAGGCGGTGTCACGAGAATAACATGTGGCGCGGTGGGGATAATGTTTTTCAAAATCTTGGGTGTGAAACCCGCCGCGTCATAAACCAATGTTGGGAAATGTTGACGCAAGCCTTGGAGTAACTCCATTTGTTCATCGTGTTCCAATGCAAACTCAAACGGCGTGTCTGTAGATGGAGTAAAAATATGAAGCAACGCGGATGCCTTTGGTGCAAGGCGATACATCGCGCTAATGTCACCTGCTTTAAACGCTTTGGCGAGATCAGCCAAACCACCAGGACATTCCACACCCCAATAAACGGGAAGGGCAGAGCGCCCTGGCATAAGATCACAAAGCGCGGTTTTACGCCCCGCCAATTCAGACAAACCATAGGCTAATAATGATGATGTGGTGGACGTACCAGCGCCCCCTCGTGAACCCATGACGATGGACATGAGGTTGTCAGCAATGCCGTGTCTATCAAGCGCGGCCGTGCCCACAACATCTAATAACCGCTCTGTTGAAATCGGTGCCACTAAGTAATCCAGCACACCCATACGCGTTAATTTACGATACAAATTCACATCATTATCGGGACCAATTAAAATAGCTGCTGTACCCTCGGCGCAATGCTCGGCCAAATCTTCAAGAGATTTAATGAGTTTGTCAGTATCCGTATCACTGGTATGCACAACCAAAAGATCAGGGGATTTTTTATCTTTATAATATGCTTTGGCCTCTGTAATGCCGCCCTCATGTGACTCAAGTGTTAGGCTGGCACAACGCCAATCGTTTTTAAGATCATTAAACGCGGCGCGCGTGTCAATATCGGGGGAGAATATAGCGAGACTACAGCTTGGTAAAAGCTGGTTAAGCTGGTGATCAGACATGATTAATTGCGCTCCGCAATATCGCTTGAACTCAAACCTTGTAATCTTGGGTTGGTTTCGCCTTTGCGGTATTCATCAACAACGTTGGCGGCTTGGCGACCATCATTATCTTTGTAAAATCCACTATCAGGTACGCGCCCCTCAAGGTCAGCCATGTTAGCAATTTGTTTCCCAACATTATTGTCGATTTCGCACCCTAGACGATACCCTTCCAAGCCAAACCCATCGATAGTTTTAACTTTTCCAGGGATGGGTAAACATGATTTATGGGCGGCAACATTGAGCATTTCAAAATTAGCGAGTGTGACATTATCCGCGCCCGATATAGCGTCGGCGCTTACGTTTCTAACGCCCAAAGCTTTGAGACGACTGGCAGCGCTCACGGCGTTGTCTTTTGCTATATGGGCATTGCCATCGGTATAAGTGCTGATGATGCGCACAGAATCTTGTCCGCCGCGTTTGTATAAATCGGCGACATATTGAATGTCTTGATCATCTTCTAATATGTATTCTTGCGCTTCCACACGGGCTTGTAATTTTTGTTCATTAATCATCGACTCGTTGGTGAGTGTGCAAGCCGACACGCCCATCATAAGAACAGGGATTAGGAAAATTTTAGTTAAAGACATAAGAAGCTCCTTCTGGAACGGCGGTTAAAGCGCGGTCATATCGTTCGCCATATATGGCACGAAGACGTGTTTGTAGATCAGTGTCAATCGCGCGATCAACGGTAACCTCTTGATTAACGGTTGGTGCGACGCGTTCAGCTTCGTCTTTTTCGGCGTATGGTTTGACCAAATAAGCCGTCACCATTACGAGCAGTTCTGACTCGTCGCGGTTAAAGCTTTGAGATTTAATCAGATCACCTAACACGGGCGCTTTATCCGCGCCTGGTAATTGATTGAGGGCGGATACGGTTTGTGATTGTAATAGTCCTGCGATCATTAATGATCCACCAGAGTTAAGTTCAACTGTTGTTTCGGCGCGGCGTACGTTCAGTGATGGCACACTCACGGACGCAATCGTCACACTGTTATTGGTGGTTGGCGCGGACACCTCGGTTGTGAGTTGCATGGAAATACGATCCTCACTCAACACAACGGGTTTAAAGTTTAAGGACACACCGAATTTTTTATACTCAATAATAATGTTACCAAATTGATCTCGACCCGATGGGATCGGAAATTCACCGCCCACTAAAAACCCAGCCTGTTCACCAGAAATAGCGGTTAAGTTTGGCTCAGCCAATGTGTTCACAAGGTTGTTTTGTTCTAATGCTTTTAAAAGCAAATTGAGTGCACCAAACCCAGACGTGCTATAGGCAAGCGTGCCCGTTCCAAATGGATTAACGGTTAACCCTGTGCCAGCGGCGGCGCCAATACCAGAGCCTGCAAAATTACCAAACGCATCACCAAGCGTAAGATTGTTTTCTATACCAAGTTCTTTAAGCGTGGCTTTACCAGCCTCAACAATTTTAACTTTGAGCATAACTTGTTGTTCGGTTTTGACGGAGAGTAAATTTACGATGCCTTCATCATTGGCGGCAAATCGTGCGGCAATATCGCGCGCCCGTGAGGCCATAATGGGCGTATCGACTGCGCCTGATAACACGATGTCATTGTTCACGGCCGTCACACGAATATCTTGGCCTGGCACAAGATGGTTAAGCGCGGCTTGGAGCGTTGTGTTATCAACGGCCACACTGATATTATAATTCATGATTTGAGCGCCATTTTTATCAAAGACGAGTACGTTTGTCGCGCCTGTTTTTAATCCAACGGCGTATAATTGATTGGCTTTTAAGGCACCAATATCAACAATAGATGGATCAGCCACAAGGACATCCGCCATGTCACGATTCAATGTCAATGTTTCGGCTTTACCAACGGTCAATAAGACAGCTTTGCTGACTTGCGCCGCATTTAATTCTGGCGTGAATAAGAGTGGCGTTAACAATACGGCCAGCGTAACACAAAAGGCTACTATATAACGGATCATGGACATGTCTTTTCATTACAACGAGCCGCCCGTTTTCGCGTTAATCGCGTGGCCTGTTTTTTAAATCATAGACCTTATTATTGGGGCAACTCGCATTTAAAGGTTGAGTTAGCGAGTGGCGTTTGCACTAAGACGCGTATCTGAACCCGATGGCGTGGCCACCGCGTAAAGTCGCGAATCAACACTAACGCTATTATAGATTCTCACGTTTCTGACTTCTCCGCCACCCTCATTTTGGGAATGGAGTCTTGAAAGCACTTTGGAAACCTCAACATCAGTTGTGATATCTCTATGGCCTGCAATCGCATCAAGTGACTCTGAGCTATCATTAAGCCCACGCAAAGTGAGCGACAATTCACCCATTTCGATGGCCAACAATAAAACTTCGGCTTGTTTTGGCGTCACAGCAACGGTGGCTGTGCGACCGACTTTAGCGTTGTCTTGTTTTTTAGTGTTTTGATCAATCGCAATAATGCGAACATTTTCAAGCAAAGTCTCAGACGCATTACGTTCTACGAACCCACTCGCCATTTGCGCTTTGCTGCCTTTTTTATCAATTTTAACTTTGTATGACAAAAGCACATCCACGCGATCACCTGCCATGATAAACCCACCAGCCGAACTTTCAGCTGTGACTTTTACACCAACGGCACGCATACCGGGTTCTAATTGAGCGGCCACAAGTGAGGCGTCACTATCGGACACCATAGCGCTTTGCGTGATAGGTTCACCCGCACGCACACTGCGCTTAAGTTTACCGGTCATAGGCTCTAAGTCGTCTTTATCTATATTAAGTTCACGTGTGACGAGACCTTCGTATATATGGTCTTTTGAATATTTGACCCATTTCACACGGGCATCATCCAACACGTCACCAGCCACTAAATCTTTGGAAGCCAACATGACTTCAAGTGCGTCAACTTGTGCGACTTGTTCTTTTTCGCCGCCGCCTAAAATGGCAGACAAGAGCATAACGACCACAAGCGCGGATGCTAACGCACCACCACCAGCAATCATGAGTTTTTTCGGGTTAAGTGCCATTATAATAGACCTCCTATAGTCATGAACATAACGAGTGCACCCATAGCAATAGCAATGCCATAGGCCACTTCTGATCCACCGCTTCGTGCTTGATCGATCCAAGCCAGTCCAGTGGTTTTAGAAATGAGTTTGAGCGGAATAAGTTTTTCTTTTTGGAGTGCAATTGTGAATAAAGCCACGGCAGCACCCGCAATCGAAATTGAAATCATCAATAGTGGTAAATGGACAAGGCCTGCCCAAAGGCTAAGCACGGTGATAAGTTTGACGTCTCCGCCACCCATGACATTGGCGCGCATAAGCACGAGGCCAAATAACAAGACCAAGATCATCACAATAATATGGGCGATCCATAAGACAGGGTTTATAAATCCGTATAATACGAATAAGCCTGCAACTCCCAGTGATACCCAGTTGTCTATTTCTAGACGGCGGACATCAGTGGCAGCTGCATAAATGCATAAAGCGCTGGTTAATAGTAGGAGCAAGGTTGTTATCATGTTTCTCTTTTTTTCTTTAAAATCGTCACATACCTAGGATCCGCGTCCTGTTAGAAGAGGCGCGGACCCAAGGGTCTGTGGATGGAATTAGTTAGTTAGCTTTATTAGCCACGTGTTCCGAGGTCTTCACTCATGCCTACGAATAGAGCATTAAGATCGTCACCGAACGTAAACACAACAGCTGAAATACCAACAGCAATACCAGCGGCAATTAAGCCGTACTCGATGGCTGTAGCGCCTTTTTCATTAGCGATAAAGGCTTGTACGTAAGTTAGTAATTTTGTCATTTTGGATTTTCCTTCCGATTGATTTTTGACCCGAGGAGTGTCCTTATTAATTAAACACGCCCTCTATATAGTAATATATTATCAACAAAAGGTTAATGAGATAACAAAGATACATACGAATTTAGACAAATTACGGACATATATGAGTGATATTGATTAATTTATGTTTATTTTAGGCATTTAAGCCTTTTTTGGATGATAAAATAGGCGTCCTATGCATACGCAAGCCAAACTTAGTGCCAATCCAGCAAAAGAGGGGTGAAACCCAAGCGGAAATATATCCATCATTAACAATGTAATAAATGTGATTTCACCTAAAACAATGGCTATGAAGGCTGCGGGTTTACATCGCCATGCGGCAAAGCACGAAGCGACCACAATAGGCACCAATATTGAGGTTCCCATGAATGAGTAGGACGCCAAATCAATCATCACGGGCGGTGGATTTAACCCGAGCCAGAACGCGGCAATCAACACAATGACCATCACCAATTTTGCAACTTTAACCTGAGCGTCGTGCGATAATTCAATATAAGGACGCGTAATGTCGCGTGTGAATAATTGTCCTATGGCAATAAGGAGCGAATCAGCTGTGGACATCGAAGCCGCGATCACACCAAGTAATAACATGCCCGCGACAACTAATCCGAGCGTGCTGATCGACATCATCGCGCTAAGTATTTGCCCTGGTAATAAATTGGGTTCTGCGAGGTCAGGAAAAATCACAGATCCACCAAGGCCTAAAATTGCCCCACCACCATAGCCAACGATCATACAAATTGTTGTCACGATAATCATGATGTTGATCTGCTTATAACTATTGGCCATCATAATGCGCGTGAGTGTTTGCGGTTGACCCAAAATTAAAAGTCCCACGAATACTGCGTTTGATAACAATAGAGGTATGGTATATTGCCCCTTATTACCAAAGGTTTCCAATTGCTCTGGACGCTGTGTTTGGATGGCGCTTATTAGCTCTCCTACTCCACCGAAATAATGAAATACGAACAAAGTTACTGTGCCAATAATACCTACAAAGATCAGGATCGCTTGAATAAAATCGGTGTAGGCCACGGCGCGCATACCACCAAATATCAAGTAAACGATAATGGTCGTCATGATGAATCCCACGCCATTGAGATACCCAATATCACCGCCCGACACGCTCTGTAATAATTTCCCCATACCCACCAATTGAATGGCCAAATAAGGCGTTAAGAAAATAAGAATTATCACTGACATTAATACGCCCAAACCTTTGGATTTATAGGCGCGTGCAATAAGCTCAACGGGCGACAGCGTGTCAAATTTGAGAGATAGGCTGTAATATTTCTTAGCGAACAAAACCATACTTATAATCATTAGAGCGGAGGCACCCAATAACCAATACCAATCGGCTATACCGTTTGCGTACACCGCACTTGGTACGCCGACAACGGTGTACGCACTAAATAATGTTCCTATGAAGGTGGCCACCAAAACGGGTGTGCTTAGAGACCTGCCCGCCAAGAAGAACTCACTAGCATCAGGCATAATTTTACCCGTTTTGGAATACCGAGACTTTATTATTGCGCCTAGCAATATAAGGAAGTAAACACTGATAAAGATCAGTAAAACGCTCGTATTGACTTGTTCCATATTTAATAATAATCATTTTTGAACAATAAAGTCTATATGAAACCATAAAACCCCCATCGCGATTGATGAGGGTTTTAGGATCTTTTTATTCGTCGAGGAAACTGGTTTATATGGGCTTTATGTGTGTCTCCACCAAGCTTGTGAGTTAATGGAATAAAGCGGGTTATAGTAGTTAATAGAGCTGGCTTCGCGTACGGATGCAGATTGGTTATCAAGCACATCTTTTGTGCCGTCACTGTGATACACAAGTAGTATGGCGTGTGCGAGATTTTTGCGGATGTCTTTAACAATAGATATGCGCATCATGTGCTCTGGTACGCCCGCAGCTTTTAAAAGAGCGTATTTGGCGATCGCGTAATCTTCACAATCTGCTTGACCGCGCGCGACGATTTCTTTTGGGGTGGCCCAATAATCTGATGTGCCAAAAATTTCACTGTCATCGCGGTACGTAATTTTGTTCACGACTGTATTGATGTGTTTTACACGTTCTTGCATAGGCAATGTTTTAAGGCGTTCAATGGACCCCAAACCGTAGGGTGCAAACATCGATTCTAACGAGCTTGGTGAATGCGCACGATCACTCATACGCGCCAACACGCTGGTCCACTTTTTAAAGGCGGTAAGGTTGGTAGAAAGAACTTCACCCTTGCCGAACAGGCCACGCTGTTGCGGGGCTGCTGCTTGGCGTTGGGGAGATACGTTATAAGCAATCTTTGTAGGACGCATTTGAAGGGATGTGTTTTCCGCTTGGGCAAAACCGATTTTACCGCCACCAAAGGTCAAAACCAAACCAAGCGCTAAAAGTGCGAAACGGGTTGTGGCTTGTTGTGACAATGTTGTGACAAGTGCGAAACGCGAAATACAATGATCGTGAACAAGAATATTCCCGATTTTTTCGCCTGTTAATTTTTGTTTTTGAAGTGCTTTTTGAAGATCCGATTCGTTAATTTTTCCTCTAGCAACAAGTAAATCACCAACGCGAGTATGGGCGAGTTTCGTGCGCAAGAGGCGCTGTAATGCTGAACCGGACTGTGTTGTTTGTGTTTTCATTAAACCCTCATAAAATCATTAATATCTTTTTCTCTATGCCTTAATGATCTCATGAAAGTCTTAACGATTTATAAATAATAGCTACAACACACCCATGTATTGCCATATTTTATTTCAAATTTTATCTATATTTTTTCAATGATAATACTTCTTAATCCATGACGCGGGACGACTGTATTTTTGGAAACCACCAAAAAAACCACCTCTTATGGCCTCATTCACCCCAGGGTCACCATGAAACACCAACACTTTACATCCATTTTTTGGTTTTTGTGGGGTCATTATATAACGCAAAGGCCATTTGGGGCGACAATGCACCTTAAAGCTTTGGCACCATGTCTCTGGCCAATACGCAATGCCACCTAAATTTTGTCCGATATATTTGCACAGATAAATCTGTTCATTGCTGTGCGCATCAAACACGTCATCTTGATTATCGTGATAATGATCGAGCAATTGTGTATAACGCCCAAGCTCGAATACATAAACAGAGCTGTTACCGACACCGCGCCCTTTTTGTGTCCAGTTTTCAATGATGGTTAATTTGTGTTGCTTCATCGCGTATTCAAACAAATCGTCAATGTCATCCATGATAACAACGTCTAAATCTAAAAAGAGTGACCAGCCTGTTAGGTCACCAATTTGCGCGCTGAACATGCCCAATTTTTTCCAAGGCGATACGGCTTTGTCTATTGGCACATCAACATGAGGCAAGGGGAGTACTTCAATGTTATCATCCAAACCCGCACCATCATCAGTGAGACAGACAAATCTAAACTCACGCTTTAAATGACGCGCCACCATATTATAAAGGATATTCACATCTGCGGCAGGAAACTTCGTGCCCCATTTCATACAAATCACATTCACACTCATAGCACGGAGTTTATCGCGCGATTTAATCTATGACTAGGTACAAAACAATATGGGCTTGCGGGTCATCCAAATATCTCTTACTCTAACACCCATAAAGAATTTTTTAACTCATATCTAATCTAAGAGGTTTATCATCATGCGTTTACTATCAGCTTTGTTTATTTGTTCAACAGCCCTAGGGCTTTCAGCGTGTGATCCATCAACGGGTTTCGCGTTTAACCCAGACATGAATTATAGTATTGCCTCTGGCTCTTACACCGCAACGGATCGCCTTCTCATGCAAGCTGGCACGACATTGCCAAAAAACACACCATTATTGGTGGGCACTATTGCCAATGCGAATAATTTGGAAACATCCTCGGCGCTTGGTCGTACGATATCTGAACAAGTGGCCGCGCGTCTCGTTCAAAAAGGGTACACCGTAACCGATGTGCGTTTCCGCAATGCGATTAATGTGAAACAAGATAGCCGCGATGAAACACAAGCGGGTGAATTCTTCCTCTCACGTGATCTTTCTGTGATCAGCACGCAACAAGATGTTGGCGCGGTTGTCACAGGTACGTATGTTGAGGGCGCTCAAGATGTGCTTGTGAACTTACGTCTTATTGCCGCAACCACAGGCCAAGTTATTTCGGCCACGGATTTCCGTATGCCAAAAACGGCGGATGTGCGTTCACTCACGGGTGATGATAGCGCGTTCTTTAAACCAGGGCCTTACGCACGCGATTACAACTTTTAATCACTCCTCTTTCACTTTATATAGCGTTATTTCGTCTCTCACGTAGTTTTGACTACGTTGCGATCTTTATGCCTAATCTAAAGAGAAATGGATGTGACTATTTTTTTGAAGTTTAACGTTCAATCAACACGCTATAAAAATGATAGTCACTGCCACATGCCACGCAAGCTTGGTAGGCAGGAAGATTATAATCGGTTTCGCCCATATCATTTATTGAGCCACCTGTTGTGAATGTGCCTGTGAATTTATCACTTGTGGTGCTTGAATACACACATGTGCCCGTGTCACTTGGAATGGTCGCGCCTTTATCATAGCCCACCATTTCGTTAAGGCGGTTGCACACAGACTCGTTTACATTGCGCATCACAACCATAAGATCGGGCGCTGATGTGCCCACTTGAGGCGCAGCGCTAAAGCCAAAAAAATCATAATCAATATCAGATGCGCTGATGTCTTTAGGTGGTTGTGTGTATGCTAGACCGCCACCATTTTCGCTAAACACTTGGTAATTTGTGTTGGTGGCAATGTCACCATATTGGCTGTCGGCTTTGGGATGGGAAAACCGAATATTGGCTTCACTCACACCATCTTGATACAAAAAATCTACCGATTGTTTGAGTTGAGATATATAGCGTAATGCCTGAGACGCGGCGACTTCCACGCGCTCATTTGAAACATTGCTTGTACCGCGATCCATTTGTACGAGCGCGCCTGTGAGCGCGGCAAACATGGTGATCCCCAGCAAGATCACAAAAAACACATTACCACTTTGGGCGTGTATTTTATCCATTGGGCTGTACCACTAAACAACTCGCCATTGTTTTGCACGCCTCAATGGCTTGGCTTTGCGTCAAACCAATGACACGCGCTCGATAAATAGTCCCTTGTTGAGATTGAAACGGCACAATATTGGCACGTGCGCCATTATAGTGTAGGCGCAGATCACGGGCTTTGGCCTCGGCCACAGCAAAACTTTTGGCTTGGACACCAAACGCGCCAATTTGGATCGACCACCCATCACTTGCGCCTGATGACACAGAATTGACAACGGGCGTGGACGCAACTTTGCTTTCAGTTTGTCCTAATATGGCTTGTGGTTTTGTGGCTTTATAAGCCACTTCTTGAATGTAGGGGCGCTCGCCACGGATTTTGTTAAAGCCAGCGTCCATAATCTCAGCCATGTGATCATTGCGAGATTTCCATGTCCGTCCGCCGAACACCACGCCAATAATACGTCTGCCATCGCGTGTGGCTGATCCAACCAAATTAAAACCAGAGGCATTGATGAATCCTGTTTTAATACCATCCATACCTTTGAATGTTTTGAGCATCCCATTATGCGAGCGATACGATTGTCCATTGTAAGTATATTCTGTCATTTTAAAATAAGCGTAATGTTCGGGATAATGATATAATAATGCACGCGCAAGAATGGCCATGTCTCGCGCCGTCGTCACTTGCGCATCATTGGGCAATCCCGACGCATTTTTAAACGTGGTTTTTGACATGCCCATAGCGCGGGCTACTTTTGTCATATCGCGCCCAAAATTATCCTCAGAGCCAGAGATTTTTTCACCAACCGCGGCGGCAATATCGTTGGCTGATTTTGTCACCAAAACACCAATAGCATCTTTAACTTTTATACTTTGACCAGGCTTTAAACCAATTTTACTGGGTGGTTGCGCGGCGGCATGTGATGAAATAGAGATGCGCGAATTCATTGTTAGGCGGTTGGCCTCTAATTCACGAAACACCATATATAAGGTCATCATTTTTGTTAAGGACGCGGGATGCACAATTTTATCCGCATAACTTGATGATAAAACTTTGCCCGTTTCAGCATCAATCACGAGAGAGGCATATTTTTCATTTGATTTTGCCTGCGCGTAGGGTGTGATAAATGCAATGCATAAAACACACATTATTAGCGCTATAAAAATGCGCGTAATTGGATGTCTTAATGGAAGCAAATCACTCATACCCACAGTGTAGAAACTTCAAGGTTCAAAGTCCATGTTTATGTCCGATGATTTTCTATTTTAAAATAGTTTTATGTGCGATGCACAAAATGTTTGACTTTTAGACTCTAAATGCTTAAGTTAATGCTAAGAATAAGCGTGACCTATTGACCATTTAAAAAGGAGATAAACCATGGCCCAAGAAAACGAAATAAATCAAGAAGCAAATGCTGCTGCCAACCAAGCCGCCGCCAATGCAAATCAAACCGCTCAAAAAGCGACTAAAGCTGCTAAAAAAACTGTGAAAAAGACAGCCAAAAAAGCACGCAAATCGACTAAGAAAACGGCGAAAAAAGCAACAGCTCAAGCCAAAGCAACAGTGAATAAAACAGCTCAAGCTAATGCTAAAGCGACTAAGAAAGCCACTCAAGCCAACAACCCTGTTGAGGCGATGCAAGAATACTTAAACACTTTTGCTAAGAACAGCCCATTCAATATGGAGAGCATGATGCCAAACGCAAACTTCCAAAACTTCAACACTGATTTTTCAAAATCAATGCCACAAATGGATAACGTTCAAGAGCAAATGCAAGACGCGGCTAAAGATGCCAGTGACTTCATGAATAAAGCTCAAAACGCGGCTGAAAAATCACGCAATCGTTTGACAACAGGTATGGAAGCGTGTGGCAAAACGTTTGCCTCTATGGCGCAAACAAATATGCAACGTTCTTCAGAGGCTATGCGCACATTAATGGCGTGCAAATCTCTTAATGAATTTGCTGATGTTCAAAACAAATTGTTCAAGCAAAATTTTGAAGCTATGTCTTCTGAAAGCGCTAAGCTTTTAGAGCAAGTGACAAAAACTGTTGCTAGCGCCTCAGAGCCAATGAATGATCTGGCCGCTGATGCGATGAAATCTGCTAAGAAAAACATGGCTGCCTAATTTATTAAGGCCACCCTAATTTTTAAAAGCCCTGTTTTTACAGCGGGGCTTTTTTAATATCATAAAAAGCGTTACATTATTATATGATGGAAGATGAAGATAACCCGTATAAAAAAATTGAGGCGCCTGACGATGATCATGGCGGTGTGCAAGTTGATGTGCTCACCAAGGTTAAACCCGAAACGGCACATCCTGCTATGTTCAAAGTGCTCTTGCTCAACGATGATTTCACACCAATGGAGTTTGTGACCCTTGTTTTAGAGAAATTTTTTAATAAATCACATCAAGAAGCGACCGAAGTTATGATCCAAGTTCATAAAAAGGGCGTAGGATTATGTGGAGTGTTTACACATGAGGTTGCCGAAACCAAAGTCACACAAGTGATGGATTATGGGCGACAGCATGAACAACCGCTTCAGTGCATCATGGAAAAAGACTAAAAAATAAGGTATAATATTTAATGCTTTCAAAATCACTAGAGGCCACATTGCACCGCGCACTTACCGAAGCCGGGAAGCGCCAACATGAATATGCAACGCTCGAGCATTTGTTGCTCGCGCTCACCAATGATGACGAGGCGGAAAACGTGCTCGCGGCGTGTGGCGTTAACGTGCCATATTTGCGTGAACGTCTCGTGAATTTTATCAATAAAGAACTCAATAATTTATACAATGCGGCGGCCACAGAAGCGCGTCCCACCACCAGTTTTCAACGCGTGATCCAACGCGCCGCCATCCATGTACAAAGCGCGGGGCGGGGCGAGGTCAATGGCGCAAACGTTCTCGTGGCATTGTTCTCTGAGCGCGAAAGTCACGCCGTATTCTTCCTTTCCGAACAAGACATGACACGTTATGACGCTGTGAATTTCATTTCACATGGCATTGCCAAAGTACCCAATCACACGCATATCAAAGCGCCCGTTGGTGTCGATAACGAGGAAGATAATGCGGTCACATCGACCAAAGCTTTGGAAGATTATTGCACCAATTTAAATGTCCGGGCTGGTGAGGGTCATATTGATCCTTTAATTGGCCGTGCGCATGAGGTTGAGCGCGTGGCACAAATCTTATGCCGTCGTACGAAAAATAACCCATTGTTGGTGGGTGATCCAGGGGTGGGTAAAACCGCCATCATGGAAGGCTTAGCAAAACGTATTGTTGAGGGCGAAGTGCCAAAACCTCTCTTAAACTCAACAATTTATGCACTTGATCTTGGCGCAATGCTCGCTGGGACGCGTTATCGGGGTGATTTTGAAGAACGTCTTAAATCCGTGATGAAAGAAATTCAAAAAGTTGATAAAGCGATTTTATTTATTGACGAAATTCACAACATCATTGGCGCTGGCGCAACGTCTGGCGGGTCAATGGATGCGAGTAACATTTTAAAACCTGCACTTGCCAGCGGTAAACTCCGCACGGCAGGTTCGACCACATACAAGGAATTCCGTCAGCATTTTGAAAAAGATCGCGCCCTCGTGCGTCGTTTCCAAAAAGTGGATGTCAAAGAACCATCACGTGATGACAGTGTTAAAATATTAATGGGTCTTAAAAAAGCCTATGAAGATTATCATAAAATTAGCTTTACGGATGAGGCGATACAAGCCGCCGTTGATCTTTCGATCCGCTATATTCATGACCGAAAATTACCCGATAAAGCCATTGATGTGATTGATGAGGCTGGCGCGGCACGTAAATTATATGAAGATACGAACAGTGATGACATTCATGTGATTGATAAGGCTATGATTGAAGATGTTGTGGCCAAAATTGCGCGTATTCCTGCCAAATCCATATCCCAAGATGACCGAGAATCGTTGCGCAATATGGAACGCGACATGCAAACGCTCGTGTTTGGACAAGACAAAGCGATTATTGCGCTCGTTGATAGCATTAAAATGGCACGCGCTGGATTACGTGACCCTGAAAAACCAATGGGTTCTTATATCTTTTCGGGGCCAACAGGCGTTGGTAAAACCGAAGTTGCACGTCAACTCGCCGAACAATTGGGCGTAGAATTAAAACGCTTTGATATGAGTGAATATATGGAGAAACACACCGTCTCTCGCCTCATTGGGTCGCCCCCAGGCTATGTGGGATCGGAACAGGGCGGGCAACTCACCGATGCGATTGATCAACACCCTCATTGCGTTCTTTTGCTTGATGAGATTGAAAAAGCGCATCCCGACATATACAATATCCTCCTGCAAGTCATGGACTACGGGAAGCTCACGGATAATAATGGTAAAACCATCGATTTTCGCAATGTCGTTTTGATCATGACAACCAATGCGGGCGCGGTTGATATGGCCAAATCCCCGATGGGCTTTATGCAAGAAACACGCACGGGGGATGACACCGAAGCCTTGAGCAAATTGTTTACCCCTGAGTTCCGCAACCGTCTTGATGCGATTATCCCGTTCAGCAATCTGTCCCCTGAAACGGTGGGCAAAGTGGTTGATAAATTCGTGATCCAGCTCGAGGCGCAATTGGGACAAAAGAATGTCACCATTAGCCTAAGTGATAAAGCGCGGGCGCATTTGGCCGAATTGGGTTATGACCGCGCAATGGGCGCACGTCCATTGGCGCGTGTTATTCAAGAGCACATCAAAAAACCGCTCGCCGAGGAATTGTTATTTGGTAAGCTTATTAATGGCGGGAACGCCCGTATTGATTACAAAAATGAGGAACTTCAATTCGAGTATGAAGCGTCTTTAAATAAACCTGAAGAGCGCAAAGCGATCAAAGGGCCAAAAGACGACACACGCGAAAAAGCACCCGTTAAATAATTGTTGACATAAATAAATACCCACCCTATGTTTCCCCAAATTGGTAAACGAATAGGTATATTTTTTTGATGTTAAGAGTTAATTTAAGAACAGCGGTGCTTAGCTTTTGTGCGGCCTCCAAAGATTCGCGTTATGAAGGTTCGGAACGTGATGCAAAACAAGTGCTTGATGTTGTGCTTCCTAAGCATGCCCACCCGTTTCGAAACGCCAAGGGTGTGCTTGCGAGAGATATTAAAGGGGGCCCGACTGCTTTTGACACGCTCGATTTATCTTATGGCTATAATGCAGGCAAACAAGATATTTGCATAAATTACTTTGCCGATGGATGCATTGAAGTTCGCGACACAATCAATAATTGTCAAACTGATCACAAATATGATCCCAATAAGGGCACAATCTCAAAGCGTGTGTCGAGCATCGGCAAAAAAGGCGCTGTTTCTCAAGGGGATTTAGAATTAACGTCTGAAAGCACTAAATCTTCGACTGTGAGAGAGATGGAGCCTTATATTAAAGCACACGAGATGGCTTCTAAAACGTTTCGTCACACGCCTAATGCTGAAAAACCTATGGGTAGCTTTAAGTTCGGTATACTTCTTTTGGGTGATCGATTGCGTAGCATTCCTAATGTACCAGCTACAACACTAAGCCATCCTTAATGTTGCATCGCACACATATATAATGTGTATGAGATCATTTTTTAATTGACTTAATATGCGCGACAATGCTATTCCATAATGTATGAATAATGATCAAGATTTTAATAACGCAGGCAAATCTGAAACTAAGGGTGGCGATCCATTTTATGACACACGTCTCCAATGGGATGGCCCTCTTAAACAGCTTGATAAAGGTATGGGTAAAGGGGTAACGCGCGTCTTTGCGGCTGCTTCATCGGCTGCCCGCCATATTGGACGTATTATAGGTTTCACCCCACCCAAAGTATAAATTTAACGGAGATTTTTATGGATACGTCAGACCACCCAGATGTTAGAGCGAGTCAAAACTCAGAGGATCGTCCTAATGATGGTTTTGATGATATAAATTGGCATCGCGAGGAATCTCGCTCTAACGATTTATCTTTAGCACATGTAACCGCACCTTTCGCAGCTGTTAAAGACAGAGCTGATGCATGGGTGGTGGATTGGTTTGGTCCTGCTCCAGATCCAAATAGCAAATATAATTCAGAGCGCATGTACAAACCTGAAGATGCAGCCATAGTGGTTTTTATAGTCGGCGGACTGATAGCAGGCGCCGTTTATGGTGCAAAAAAGCTGGCAGATCTTCGTCAAAGGCCTTAATAATTCTAAATTTTAAGCTCAAATCTTTTGGCATCAAAATTTTTCTTTAGTTGCGATGGTGGGTAGTATTGCCCGTTATGCGCTCGCAAATGAATGCCATTGGGAAGTTCAGCTTTAATCGCGTCCCAAAAATTTTCCATACCATCCGTTTTCCATGGCATTTCATGATTAAATGATCCATCGACCATATCGCGCGATAACTCTTGCATGG
>JBBKXB010000030.1:0-50304 GCA_037969255.1 Bdellovibrionales bacterium
TCCATAGTTTTTTGTTCGGTGATCACGTCAAAGCACTCGATTACATCGTCTGCGCGAATGTCTTCGTAGTTTTCAAAGGCCATACCACATTCGGTGCCTTCTTTAACTTCTTTAACCTCGTCTTTGTGACGTTTCAATGTTTTCAATGTGCCTTCATGGATCACAACATCATCGCGCAGGAGGCGCACTTTGGCACCACGTTTCACGAAGCCTTCGGTGACCATACACCCAGCGATTTTACCCACTTTGGTGATGTTAAACACTTCTTTAATTTTTGCGTTACCAATAAATTCTTCGCGTATGATAGGGGCGAAGAGACCAGAAATGAGGCCTTTGATGTCATCAAGAATGTTATAGATCACATTGTAATATTTAACCGTTGTGCCGTTGCTTTCGGCGAGCTGTCTTGCTTGTGCATTGGCACGCACGTTAAAGCCAATGATGATGGCATTGGATGCCCCCGCAAGTGTGACATCGCTTTCGGTGATAGCACCAACGCCAGATAAAAGCGTGCGAACTTTAACTTCGTCTTGCTCGAGTGCCACTTTGTTAATCGCAGAGACAATGGCTTCGGTAGAACCGTGAACATCAGCTTTGACCAAGATAGGCAATTCTTTTTTCTCGCCTTCTTGAACTTGCGCAAAGAAATTTTCTACAGAAGTAGGGGCAAGAGCAGTCTCGGATTCCTTTTTCTTACGAGCACGATAATCGGCGATTTTACGCGCCTTGGTATCATCTTCAACAACCACAAAATCATCACCCGCTTGTGGTGTGCCTTGTAGACCTAAAACTTCGACTGGGAGTGAAGGTTCAGCTTTTTTGATCTGTTTACCTTGATCGTTAAGCAACGCGCGGACACGTCCGCTTTCTGCGCCACATACAAATATGTCGCCCACTTTAAGCGTACCTTTTTGGATGAGAACGGTGGCCACTGACCCGCGACCTGTTTCAACTTTAGCCTCTACCACGCGACCAACGGCATTACGTTTTGGGTTGGCTTTAAGTTCTAATAATTCGGCTTGTAATAAAATGGCTTCTTCTAATTTGTCTAAGTTCGTTTTTTTCAAAGCTGACACCTCGACACACTGAACATCACCGCCCATTTGTTCAACGATGACCTCGTGAGACAATAAATCAGTCATCACTTTTTGAGCGTTGGCCTCTGGTAAATCAATCTTGTTGATCGCAATGATCATGGGAACGCCGCCAGCTTTGGCATGTTGAATGGCTTCTATGGATTGAGGTTTCAATGAATCGTTAGCCGCCACAACAATGATCACGATATCTGTGACATTGGCACCACGTGCGCGCATTTCAGTGAACGCCGCGTGACCAGGTGTATCAAGGAATGTGATTTTATCACCGTTCGTGTCTTTGATTTGGTAGGCACCAATATGTTGTGTAATACCACCAGCTTCGCCAGAAACGACATTTGTTTCACGAAACGCGTCAAGCAGTGATGTTTTACCATGATCCACATGACCCATGATCGTCACAACGGGCGGACGTGGTTTTAGATCTTTCGGATCATCCTCAGGGCCTTCAATGCCTGTTTCAACATCGGCTTCTGTCACGCGTTTTACGCTATGCCCAAATTCAATGATAATAAGTTCGGCAGTATCGGCATCAATGGATTGATTAACGGTTGCCATCACGCCCATTTTCATCAAGGCTTTGATCACATTACCAGAACGCTCTGTCATACGTTGAGCGAGCTCTTGCACAGTGATTGTTTCGGGCAAAGTGACTTCGCGGAATTGTTTAACCGCATCAATATTGCTTGTACTTTGCATACGGTTTTTACGACGACGACGCACAGATGATAATGATGGGCCAGTTGTAGCCTTATCATAGTCACGGTTGAGCGCTTGTGTGACCGTCAAATTGGCCATACGGCGATTTTCTAATTCACCAGAATCTTTGGCTGGTGCTTTTGGTGTTTGTTGTTTGCGCGTATCATCATCACGTTTGGCAAAGCTTGAACGATTGTCACGGCGCGCCTCTGTGGGTGGTAATTCAGTTGGTGCAATTGTGGCCGTTTGACCTGAACGGTTTTCAGGTTTTTTGGCTTCATATTTTGGACGTTCCACAACTTGCGGGCGTCCACCCATACCAGGACGGGCAGGGGCACGTGTCATGCCACCTGTATTTTTAGCGCGTTCAAGCGCAGCTTTTCGAGCATCTGTTTCTCTTTCGGATAAGTTAGCGCTCCCCGTTGTTGTGGGTGCGGCAGATGATGTTTTGCTTGTCAGACGATCTTGCGGTGGCGCATTAGTGATGGGCGTACGACGACGTTTAACCTCAACAGCCACAGTTTTTGTACCACCACCTGAAAAGCTTTGGCGTACCTGTGCTCCACCTGCACCAGCACCGCCTTTAAGGCTTAGCTTTCCGCCAAGTGATAATGGTTTTTTAGTGTTGTCGTCTTTTTTTTCTTCGCTCACAATAGTCCTTTAAACATTAGTTTCGTTATATTTAACGCCGTTTGGCGCTCACGTCAAACGGTTGGTCAAACGCATAGGGTAACCAAAAGCGCTTTTTAAGCTGCGCTTTCGGTTTTAGTTTTCTCTGTCGCTTTATCTTCGGCTTCTTTTTCAGGAGCTTCTTCGCCCTCAAACCAATGAGCACGCGCACGCATCACCATAGCGTTTGCATCCTCAAGTGACATAGCCTCGCTTGGTAACATTTCAAGCAATTCATCGCCCGCAAGATCAGCCAAATCATCAAGAGATTTAAGACCTTGATCGGCAAGCAATAGAAGATAATCAGGAGACAAGCCTTCAAAGTTGATAAGATCATCTTTAAGACCAAGCTCTTTTTGCTTCTCTTTGATTTGAGTGGCCAAGTTCTCGTAATAAGCTTCGGCGCGACGTTTAATCTCTGTCGCCACTTCTTCGTCAAAACCTTCAATGGCAGCAATCTCGCTCATTTCAGCTTCCATCAACTCATCAATTTGCGTGAACCCTTCGGCGACAAGCAATTGAGCGATCACTTCATCAACATCCAAAGCGGTGATGAAACGTTCGGAACGTGATTTGAACTCTTCGGCGCGGCGCGCTGATTCCTCAGCTTCGGTTAAGATATCAATATTCCAACCAGTCAGCATAGAGGCAAGACGCACGTTTTGACCACGGCGACCAATGGCGAGCGATAATTGCTCATCAGGGATCACAACATCAATACGACCCGCTTCTTCATCAAGCACAACTTTGGCCACTTCAGCAGGGGCAAGACCATTTACTACCAATGTCGCCAAATCAGGTGACCATGGAATGATGTCCACTTTTTCACCTTGTAATTCAGACACCACGGCTTGCACACGTGAACCGCGCATACCAACGCACGCACCCACTGGATCAAGACCGCTATCATGCGAATAAACAGCAATTTTAGCGCGCGATCCAGGATCACGGGCAACGCCTTTAATTTCGATTGTGCCTTCATAAATTTCGGGCACTTCTTGGCGAAATAGCATCGCCATGAATTGTGGATGTGTACGCGAGAGCATAATCATTGGCCCGCGGTTATCAGGACGCAAATCATAGACATAGGCGCGAACGCGATCACCAACATTGAAATGCTCACGTTGGATGGTTTCATCGCGGCGTAAAATGGCTTCAGCGCGACCAAGATCAACGATTACGTTTCCAAACTCGATACGCTTCACAACGCCAGAGATAATTTCGCCAATGCGATCTTTAAACTCTTCAAATTGATTTTCACGCTCGGCTTCACGAATTTTTTGAACTAAGACTTGCTTCACAGTTTGCGCAGCCATACGTCCAAATTGAATAGGAGGCATATCCTCCACATATTCTTTACCAATTTTGGCGTCTTTGTCGTCTTTTTTGGCCTCGACCAAAATCATTTGCGCCTCAGGGTTTTCAAACTCTTCGTCTTCAACCACTGTTTTATAGCGTTTGGCAGTGGCAAAGCCAGTTTTACGATCAATCGTGACACGTATGTCTTGATCATGGCCATAAGAAGCGCGCTCGGCCTTAGCCATAGCTTCTTCCAAAGCCTCAATTACGATATCTAGCGATATCCCTTTTTCGCGTGCCGTTGCGTCAGCAAAATGCATCAGTTCCATAATGTTTATCTCCTATTTGGTTACGAAGCTGTTGATGTTAATTCGGTCTCAGTGTCGTCGGCCTCTGCATTGTCATCACCACTTGGTAGTGCGCCGCGAGAGGCTTCAAATTCTAGTAAATCGTCTGTGAATACGGGCGTGGCTACACTCAATTGTGTGAACGCCAATTCATAAATAGTGTCGTCATCATTATCTTTTACAGTCAAGCTGTCATCAAGAATTTCGGTTAATATTCCGCGAAACCGTTTTCGGTTGTTCACGGGTGGAAAAATTTCCAATTTCACATCGCGCCCAACATAAGCTTTAAAATCCTCAAGACGTGTGAGTGGGCGCGGGACACCTGTTGAGGAAATCTCTAAATCATAGGCGCTATCAAATGGATCCTCGACATCCAAAAGCGCGGATAAAGCGCGGGACACTTTTGTACAATCACTAACATTTACGGCGCTACCATTGGCGCGTTCTAGCATCACTTGTAACGTTGGTGTGCCTTTTTTTACAGATGTTTGACGTACGCGCACGAGGTTGTAACCCATACCAGTTATGGTGGGTTCAATTACGCGGGCAAAGCGGCCATCAGGGTCTATAAGTTGTCTCAAATCTTTATGCTCCAGATAATGAAAAAGGCGGGCTTTTGGCCCACCTTGTGTAATAAATTAGCTAAGGAATAAAATAGTTATAAACCCATGCGCACCATGAAATCAAGGATTATTTTTTTATCTAAACTTTTGATCAAATTGTCGTTGAATTTTGGCGGGTAGTTTATGAACCATACACTGGTCGAAATAGACCGTGAGACGATAGATGTTTTCGTTTGTGTACTTAAACGCTGCTTCCTCACTACGCATTGTAGGCATATCAGAATTAGGGTTTGTGCGAAGATATCCAGTCTGAATAATAGGGGTGCCATATACAGTTTTGCTACTATAGATACCTTGGTTAAAGACTTCTAAAGCGCTCGTCATTTCTATGCGATTTTCACCCTTTTGTCGTGTGGCATCCAAAGCAATGGAATTGATATGGACAATGTAAATACCTTGAGGATTCGTGCTGCCCTTAACTCTAGTTGAATAAGTGGAAATACCATGTTGTTCGGTGATAACCACATCTTTAATAGTGGTTTCTTTGTTGATGGCTTGCGCCGCCATTGCCATGCACAACACCAATTTTTCAGGCGTTGTAGTCTCATCTTGGGCTGATGCGGGCGATAATGGCGTTAATAAAACACCAAAAGCCAACGCAGAGGCTGCAAATTTTTCACATATTAAACTCATAGTAAAACCTCTTCAAATTATTATACATAACTATATCATGACCTGTCTTTTTTGTATACAGGTTTTTGATAAAATTTCAAATACACCATTTTGCTCGATCCTTTTGCGCCTTTGGTCTCATAGGACGTTTGTTTCCAATTATCAGGCGCGGTTTCCCAGTTTGATTTGTCACGTGCGCGCCATTCAAACGCTTTATGATTGATGACATGCTCTATCGTCCATTCCGCCAAATAAGAGACATCGGTGGTGGCGAGGAATAATCCATTGGGTTTGAGCAGTGAGGCCACTTTATTAAGGCGATCCATTTGAACAAACCGTCGTTTATGGTGGCGTTTTTTATGCCATGGATCGGGATTAAGCAACCATATTTCGTCAAACTTATTGTCCTGCATCGCGTCAAAAAATGGAAATCCATCCTCGCTATTCAATCGCACACGAGCGCGATGTTGGGTTGGCAATGCGCACAAGAAACTCGCCAATGAGTTTTGATACACTTCTGTGGCGATAATATAAGCATCAGGATCGGTATCAAGGCGGTGCAGTATAGCTTCGCCCTTACCAAATCCGAACTCAAATATAAGTGTCTCTGCTTTGTCTTCAAAACCCTCGTTAAGGTCATACGCTAAAGTAGGGAGTAATTCATTCATCGCCAGTTGTTGCGGTTTGGACAAGCTTCGCCCTTTGCGACGGGCAAAGAATTGTGAAAATTGTTGCTGTTTCTTTTGGTTTTTTTCTTGCATTTAAGTTATTAACATATTATATGATGGGTTATGACTGACACACCATTAGACGAAACAAACGATTTAAGCCAGCCTACTATTGATGCCAAAGTGGCATTTAAACGTGTATGGCATTCAACACCTGCTAATTTTGTACGGACTGTGATAAGAAATCCTTATGTTAGTGGTGCCACAGCATTGTGCCTTTCATTTGCAATTTGGAATTGGGCTTACCCTGACTCAGCGCAAGGCTTCGCGAATGGCGTTGGAGAAGTCGCTTATGAATCTAAAGAAGCCTTAGTACGTGGGTTGAAACATATCGGTTAATTATCTTAACGCATTGTGTAGCGCATCGCCTAAGTCGGTGTTTTCCCATGAAAATGCCCCTGTTTTAGGATCGTAGTCACGTCCAAAATGCCCATAGGCGGCGCTGTGACGATAGATGGGCTTATTAAGCCCAAGATGTGTGCGAATGCCTTTTGGTGTTAAATCCATTACTTTTGGTAAGATGTCCGCCATTTGTGCGTTCGTAAGGCCGTTTTTACCTGTGCCATGAAGGCTACAAAATATGGATACGGGCGCGCTCACGCCAATGGCATAGGATAATTGAATGGTGCAACGATCCGCCAGATCAGCCGCAACTATATTTTTAGCCAAATAACGCGCGGCATAAGCGGCTGAGCGATCAACTTTTGTGGGATCCTTACCAGAAAAAGCGCCACCACCATGGGGGGCAGAGCCGCCATACGTATCAACGATGATTTTACGCCCCGTAAGACCTGCATCACCATCAGGGCCACCAATCACAAAGCGTCCCGTTGGATTAATATGAACTTTTTTAGCGTTTTTCAGATCATAGTTACCAAGAGCCTCTTGGATGTAAGGCATCACAGCATGTTTAAGATCGTCTTGGGATACGCTTTCTTTATGTTGTGTTGAGAGCACAAACGCATCCAGTTTTTTGGGCATGCGGTCATCCCCGTATTCGAGGCTGATTTGTGATTTTGCATCAGGGCCAAGCATAGACAATGTCCCGTCATGGCGCTTGTCCGCCAAATGTTTCAAAACTTTGTGAGAATAGTAAATAGGCGCGGGCATATATACGGGCGTTTCACGGCACGCATAACCAAACATAATCCCTTGATCACCAGCGCCTTCTTCTTTTTGCGACGCGCTATCAACGCCTTGGGCGATATCAACAGATTGTGCATGAAGGAGGAACTCGACATCCATCGTGTCCCAATGAAACCCTTTTTGCTCATACCCAATTTCACGCACGACTTGGCGCGCACGATCAATGATCATATTTTTTGTCAGAGACGAGGGGGCACGCATTTCGCCAGCGATTACCAATTTATTGGTGGTGGCCAAACACTCGCATGCCATGCGTGCTTGCGGGTCGGCCTCTAAAGCTAGATCAAGGATGGCATCAGAAATCTGGTCACAGATTTTGTCTGGATGGCCTTCGGATACGGATTCGGAAGTGAAAATAAAGTTGTCCATGTGAGGTAGAATGTCACACTCATGGCATAGGTCAAGTTGAGAAATGGTTAGGCGAGGGCTTCTGCGACTTTTTTGGCTTCTTTAACAAATGTCTCTTTTTTCTTAGGGGAGCTTAAACGATGATATGTTTTTAATAGCTCGATAAGCCCGTTATCCGTGTCGTGATCCACAAGCGATTCTTGGAGATTGTCAGAAAGGCCAGCCGCGCCAAGTCCAGCAAAGAAAGACTGTACGGGCATATTCAAAATATTGGACATTTCAAACAGGCGACCTGCGGCGATACGGTTCACACCATTTTCGTATTTTTGAATTTGTTGGAATGTGATGCCAAGCGCATCGGCCAGTTTTTCTTGGGAGAAACCCGCACGATTACGATATTGTTTGACCAATGCGCCAATGCGCACATCAAACTCACTCGGTAGTCCTTTGGTCTTTTGTTTCGCCAATTTGCTTGCCTTAATCACACTGCGCATACTCTCGCATGCCATACAGGACTATCTATCCCATATTTTTTAGCAAATTACAAACGCTGTGTCTCTTATCCATAAGGATTATAAAAAACAAACCGAAAAGCAAGATATACAAAGCTAAATTTTTATAATGCGTGTAAAACGTCATGGCTTGTTTTTGTGGCAAATAACTTTCAATCACCGCCGCTTGATTAATCTGTGTACGTGCCAATATTCGTCCATCAGCATCAATGATGGCGCTTATGCCTGTTGTGCCAGAGCGCAACACGGGCAAGCCTGTTTCAATCGCGCGGAAACGTGCTTGCACAAGATGTTGATAAGGGCCAGAAGACACGCCAAACCAGCTATCATCAGTCACGGTGACAATGGCGCGCGTATTATCTTGCCAAGCGTCACGCGCCAGATGAGGAAATATGATTTCATAGCAAATAAGCGGGATCACACCATCGGGCATGGTCACGGGCAAGGCACCTTTATCAAAGCCCTCTAGCCCCGTGATGGTGCCCAAAGGGATAATGTCGTTGTACGGCATATACTCGCCATAGGGCACAAGATGATGTTTATTTTGGCGCCATAGCAATTCATTTTTTGGATTAAGCGCGATGAGCGCATTACCCGTATCATTTTCATCAATATAAAGCATGCCCAAATAAAGCGTGGTGTTCGCTGGCCATTTTTTTAAGGTTTCTTTGTAAAGTGAGTCCAAAAATGGATCACGCCAGATATTGGCCTCTTGTGAGGTTTCGGGCCAAATGATCCAATGTTCTTTCGCCTCGGCAAGGGGAGGCTCTGTGATGAGAGCAAGGGGCGCAAGTGCGTTTTGCGCGATACGGTCTCGTGACCATTTGATGGTTTGGCTGATATTGGGTTGCACCACGCGCACATGCGTATTTGTATCCAATTGGATGGGGAGCATGGTGAATAATCCGAGCACGTAAAGCGCAATAATCACCGCCAAATACACGACATAGTTATACGTGGCTTTGAAATCGGACAACGCACTGGCGATTAATATCGTCACGGCGGTTAATCCATAAAGGCCCATCCATGACGCGTTATGCGCAATAGGCAAGAAACCAATCCATGTGCTACCCGCTAAATTCCAAGGGAATCCCGTGAACCACGTGGCACGAAACAATTCAGCAAGTGTGAAAAGTAAGACTATACCGCTGACGCGTGGTAATTTAAGTTTGACAAAAAGATAGCCCGCCACCGCTTGATAAAGGGCAAATAGAGCAGGGAGACCAATGGCGGCCAATGGCCATGCCCAGCCCCAGCTTTCAATATGCACCAATGTTGAATTCCCAATCCAATATAACCCCGCGACATAATGACCGAGCGCCCATAAATAGCAGAGCTTGAACGCCTCGCGCGGTGCTTCCACGTGACGGAGCTTATGAAACAACCATCCATAAGCCGCGATGAGAGCAATGGGAAACGAAAAGGGGGCAAAGCCGAACGCTGATAAAGCGCCAATGAAAAGCGAAATAACGCTATCTTTTTTGATGAATGTCATGGTATTCAATTTGGCGGAAATTAATTTACGACACAACGCATTTATTTATTGACATATTTCGTAATAATATGTATTGTCATCTTTCAAATTAACTAGGAGAACTTTAAAATGAATTTAAAAGAAATTGCTTTAGCATCCAGTGCGGTTATTGCCTTGAGTGCTTGTAGCTCAGAAAATACAATGCACCCAGATACTATGTCAGATAAAGATGATATTACTTATTTTAGCTCAATGTCACGAAATTATAGCGATACACAAGCAAGAGTTTGCGCGGCTGTTAAGCTTCAGAAGAGCCATGTTAGTAATGATTTTAAAGTCGTTATGCGTTTCATTCCTGAAGTACATGGTAGGGATAATTACTTAGTCTACAATACTCAGACATTTGATTGTGCAAAAGGTAATAAGCCAGTGCAAAATATTACTGTAAACTATGGTGATCTAAGGCCAAGATTAATGTTGCCAAAATCAAATTAATGAGTCGTTCTAAGCACCATCAAAATTTAGACAATGGTGTGACACACAAGCATATTTTATGTGCTTTTTCAGTTGCGTCAATATTAACGGGATTATTCTGGTTAGTTCAGCCATCTACAGTTAATAAAATTAAATTGGATTCACCTAGTACAGAGGCTTTTTACAAGGCGGCCTGTAAGAAGGCGGGATTTAATACCAAAAAGCAAGGATTGGTTGTTATTACAGATGACAAAGGTAATTACAAAGACTTTACAAAGTGCGTTTCTGGTGGCGCGAGTTCGATGAATTCTTTTAGTAGCGATAATGGTACAATTCGATATGTATCCATGCCTAAACCTTTTTAACCCTTAAGGATATATTATGCTGAATTTTAATAAACTTGTTAAAAAAAATGAAATGGCTTTGGCGGCTGTGGTATTATTGAGTGGGGCGGGTTGTAGCGTTTCCACTCAAGAATCTGAAAAGGAAAAACCTTATAATGTTGATGTCCAAGCGGGTGCTAATGAGCCTGTGAAGCCTTTAACGTTTGGAAGAGCGGCATGTAGAGTGGCAGGGTTAGATGACCAATATCAAGGTCAAGCGACCGTATTAGACCGTCAAAAGGAAACTTATAAAGTTATTGAATGCACTGTGAGTTTTCAAACGGCTCAATCTCTTGATCGAGTTGTAAGGTTAGATGATGTGTTAACATGTCGATATAAACCAACACCCTATAATTGCGCTGTTCGTATTCAACATGGGTTAACACCACCTAGACCTTCCTTATGATCACACGCTTTATTTGGCGCGGATCGGCAGATAGTATTTCAAATTCGTAACCACTATCATGAGCGATGATCTCGCCCTTTGTTGGGATGCGCCCCGCAATGGTCATGATAAACCCGCCAAGCGTATCGGCTTCCTCGCGCTCTTCATCGCTTAAAATTTCATCAAATTCTTTTTCAAATTCGTCAATATCAAGGCGGCCATCGGCAAATATTTTACCATTGGCGTGATGCACAATATGATTGCGATCGTTATTCGCGTGCTCGTCATCAAGCTGTCCTATAATGGCTTCGATCACGTCTCCTGCGGTGACAAGCCCATCGGTTCCGCCATACTCATCGACCACAACCATCATGTGTTTGCGGTTTTGGCGCATTAAATGGAGTACGTCCAAAACGGGTAAAGAGGGTGATATTACGGGCACGTCACGGATTAAATCGTGAAACTTAAATTCGACATTATCAGGTGCCATTGCTAAAAAGAGGTCTTTGATATGGACGGTGCCAAGAATGTTATCGAGCGATTCCTTAAACACAGGAAAACGCGATAATGGATTTTTACGGATAAATTCGATCACATCGGCGCGTTCAATATCATAGGGCATTGCCACGATATCGGCGCGTGGCAACATCACATCAATGGCCGTGAGATCGCTTAATTCGAGCACATTGGCAATAAGCGCGTGCTCGCCTTGCCATTCAGGGTTATTAACATCGGAATCATCAGATTCGATATAATTTTCAATGACGGTTCTAAGGGAATCGTTGGGCGTATTCTTTTTAAATTTAAGAGACTTAATCTTAGTAATGATATTCATGTGTCGAATGATAGCGGATGTTTAAAACTTAATCTATAAGCGTCGAACTTTAAACCGTGTAACGATGAACATAATGATCCTTACCCACTGACGCTGTGACTACACAGCTGTTATGATAGGGTGTTGTATCAGCGCTGGCATTTAAAATGGCAGGTGAGGCAATCATAAGCAAAGCACCGGCAAAGGCTGTTTTGGCGCTTGATTTAACAGATTTATAACCATATGCAACATAAGGGTGCGCAAGAGCATATAACGTCATGCCGATTGTGAAGGCTATGCCTTCAACAATGCTTTCAACGGCCACATTAGCAGCCTCAGACCCAAACACTTTTTCTGCTGCAAGTGTGACGGTGCCTATGACACCTTTACCAACAGTCATCATCACGCCTTTTGTGATACCAGCGCCAAGCGCAGCTTCAGTCGTGTAACGTGAAAAGGCTCTTAATGGGATTGTTATCTTGCTCATAAGCGTAATATAGCAAATATCATTATCAATTACAAGTAAAATCGGTAACTATGTTATCAATATGTGTAAGGATCGAACCCAATTTCCCCACAAATAGCAGTTTCCTTAGCTTCCATGACATTGGCGTCATTATCATTTTCATGGTCGTAACCCGCAATATGCAAGGCGCCGTGGACTATGAGGTGCTCTATATGGTGACGTAATGGCTTATTCATCTGTTTGCTCTCGCGCCTAATGGTTTCAATCGCCAATATGACATCACCACCCTGATCATTGGTAAAAGACAGCACATTGGTGGGCTTATCCTTACCTCGAAAACCCGCATTAAGCTCTTTGATATGAGAATCGGTGGACAGAGCCACGGCAATGTCTAAATCATACCCTCTAAGCGCGCGTTCAAGCACAGCTTTACGGATATGAAGCCCATCCCATTTGCGTGATAGCTTAACGATGTCTAACTTCATGCGACTTTTTTGGAGGCGGGCGTTATCAACTCGCCAACCACGCTATGCGGTGATCCGTATGTAATTTTGATTTGTTGTGTCGTGCCGTACAGATCGGTATCGATATCCTCGACCAAAATAGATTGATTATGAGGTGTGCGCCCCATCAAGCTGTTTGCTTTAGAACTCTTGCGATCGAATAACACAGGCACAATCATGCCTTCCGTGTTTTTGTTAAATTCATGTTGTTGCGTGTTTAATAAATCTTGCAATATATCAAGGCGCTTTGACGCGACATCAGGGCGCACCATATTTTGCATGACAGAAGCAGGCGTGCCAGGGCGCGGCGAATATTTAAATGAATAGGCGGACGAATAATTCACGCGTCTCACAAGATCCATCGTATCTTCAAAATCTTGTTCACTTTCCCCTGGGAAACCAACAATGAAATCACCAGATAATGCAATATCAGGGCGCGCTTCGCGTAATTTATCAATGATATCGAAATACATATCGCGTTCATGTTTGCGGTTCATAGCCTTTAAAATACGGTTTGATCCGCTTTGCACGGGTAAATGCAAATAAGGCGTCAATTGTTCTAAATCACGATGTGCATTGATCAAATCATCATTCATTTCACGTGGATGTGACGTTGTGTAGCGCAAACGCTCAATCTCTGGCACGGCTTCGCATAATTGATACATGAGTTTTGCCAAATTACTGGCCTGACCATTATCATCCTCACCGTGATACGCATTCACGTTTTGACCAAGCAATGTAATTTCGCGTGCTCCGCCTTGCGTTAATTTTTTAGCCTCAGTGATAATTTGATGAACGGGGCGTGAATATTCAGCGCCGCGTGTATAAGGCACCACACAAAACGTACAAAATTTATCGCAACCTTCTTGGACAGATAGAAACGCAGAAGGGCCCACGTTTGTGTGTTCGTGCGTGAGCGTGTCGAACTTGCTAATCTCTGGAAAATCAGTGTTCACCACTCGTTTTTTCTTCAGACCTGTTAGGTCAGCCACCATTTCAGCGAGCGTATGATACGTTTGCGGGCCAAAGACCAAGTCCACGTACGATGCGCGTTTATAAATCATATCGCCCTCGGCTTGAGCCACACAGCCTGCCACGCCCATGATGACTTTCTTGCCTTTGTTTTCTCCTGCCAATTTATGCGCACGAAGACGACCAAGTTCAGAGAACATTTTTTCCGTGGCTTTTTCGCGAATATGGCAGGTGTTAAGGATAATCATATCGGCATTATCAGGCGCGTCAACTTGCTTATAACCTAGGGGCGCAAGCACATCGGCAATGCGATTGCTGTCATAGACATTCATCTGACAGCCCCATGTCTTTATATATAACTTCTTACTCATAACAGGCGTTGTAGCGGAAAAGAACATTAAAATGCAATATAAAGTGAAAAATACTTGATTCTATTGACATATTTATATAGATAATTTGTATGCCTCTTGTTACCAATTCTGCTCCAGTTAAAAACGCTTTTAGACAGATCGTACAAGATCCGTCATTGCTACATTCTGAATTGGAAGTGCTCCATGAGCTTTGGGATAATAAATATGAAAAAGAAGAAGATTTAGAGGATTATTTAGAATGTATCATCATTCTTGCGTTAAGTTCTGATCTTGCAGACATGAACGTTTATAATATGCTTACTAATTTTTCAAATAAGATTGAGCGCGATGGCTTTGGGGAGTTCAAAGCTAATTTGGCCCAAGATGTATGTGAAACATCGCAATTTATAGATGAAATTTTAAAACACAGGAAATCAAAAGAATATAAAACGTTAACGCATCACGGTGAGCCTGGTTTATGGTCACAAAGGAGTCATTGCCTTATGGCGTGGTCTAATGCAATGCGTGAGGGGCTTGGGATTGAAAAGCGCGGGACTAATGTTGCAATGTTAATGCCTTATTATCACGCAACAAAATAAATTAGGAGCCACCATCATTGACATAATAAAAATATCAATGTACAGTGTTTTTCATGTCGTCTATTTTCAATCATTCCACTGTAAATTATTTTTTTACTAAGGCAGTTCTTTGTTTTCATGATGATCACAATATGATTTTTCATACGAGCAATTTGGCCACAGAGATTATTTCAGTGAAGCCCAAAGATTGCCCAGAGGCTATAGGCAATATAGCGAAATGTATTATAATTGCTCTCTCTCAAGATGGTAACGATGCGCCTTCACATCATTCGGATGTGATCCAATTTTTAAATGAGTTTTCAAGTGCGCTGATTAAGACGGGGTACGCAGATCAACGCAAAAATTTAGTGCAATATATAAACGAAACAGCAAGCTTTATCGGCGCGACATTAAAAGGCGAAAGCGTTGAAAAAAATGTTCTTCTTAATTTTGCATCTTTGCGAGTGTGGGAGCACCGTAAAGATACATTAAAAACATGGGTTGCTCATATGGGCGCAAAACTTGAAATGGAAGTTAAGCACCCAGAGATAACGCGTTTGATACCACGTATTGGATGATCTATTTGGCATAGAATAAATCGGCGCTTGCCATCATGTTTATGCTATGATTATCTCTGTGCAATAATTTAAAAATATTTGAGGAGTATGTGTGTTCGTGATCCGTTTTGCTTTGCTATCATTGTTGATGTTTGTTGTGGCATTGCCCGCTCAGGCGAATTGCTTTAATCGCGAGGAAGTGGCCGCTGAACAAGGGCTTCGCATCCATTCTGAACTCATGCAAATCGGTCTCAATTGTATGGGTATTTTGCGCCAACCTAATTTGTATTCGGATTACCGCCAGTTTACCAAACAAAACAATGCGGTGATCACGGGCTGGGAAAATACGCTGACATCATATTTCGCGCGTACTGGTGGCGGTAATGGTCAAACGGAATTCCACGATTATCGCACACGCATTGCCAATCAAATGTCATCGAGTGCGGCACGTATGCGCCCCGATGTGTTTTGTCACAACCATGTGCGTCGTTTAAATAGTGCCATGCGCATGAGCCAACAAGACGTTATGCGTTGGGCGGCCCATAAGGGTGGTGGTCAATTGCCATCCAAACCACTTTGTGCCTCTGCCACACGTTAATATAGCTTTCACTTGTGGATAAGACAGGTTTACCCCTTGCGCCAAACGGGCAAATATTGTCCGAATCGTTTCCATGACAAAGAAGCAGGCTGGCAAACTAAAAAATCTTAATATTTCTTCAGATAACCATGACGACACAACGGTTCAAGACGCTGATCTTGAGACCGTAACGTTGCGTTATGATGGCCATAAAAATGCCTCTGTGTCCTATGCGCCGAATGTTGCGCCACATCGTTACGAGATCAATAATGATAAAGACAATGCTACGTTCGCTGTTCCATCAATATTAACGAATAAACCTGACCGTGCAGATAAATCATCTTCATTACCCCTTGCGCTTATGTCGATAGGGTTGTTTTTAACACTCGCTTGGATGGGGTTTTCACTTCTTATTGCGGGCACGGGCTTGGCGGCTCAAATTGAGAGCGTGGCCTATACCATATTACCAGCCTTTGTAGCCTTTGTAGCGATTGCTCTGGGTGGATTGCTGTGGCGCATGGATAATAAACGCACGCATTTGATCCAAGCCACAATGCGCGATATATTTGACGCTGAGAAAACTAATTTGGTTGAACAAAATAAAGACGCGCAAACGCTCACGAAGACACTCGCTGATGTGCAAGTCCATATACGCGGTGTGAACAATCAATTCTGGGCGCTACAAAAAAATGTCAAGGATATCAATAATTTAAAAACAGATCTTGAGTTTTTAGGTCAGGAAATATCAACATTTTCGACTGTGTCGCGCCGTACGCTCATGGATTGGGAAACACAAATGAGCGCCACCAATGATCGCTTGAATGATATGGAGCGCACTACATCGCGTCTCTCTCATGATAGTTTGGAAACATGTTCATTCCTCGCGGATCGCCTTGATGAAGTGAATGAACAAATCACGGCCTTGAATGATCTGCAATCTGATGCGGCCACGGGCGTGCGCCAATTTGATGATGTTGTGCGCACCGCACGCGACGATATGAAAGAATTGATCACAGAATCCAAAAAACAATCCGAGGCCGCCGCCGTAGCCCAAGACACATACCGCACCGCGCTTAAATCGCATGTGAGTGATTTATCCACTGAACTTACGGCGCTTGGCAACATGGCCAAAGCCTTTGATGGCGTGCGCGCTGATATGGGTCAAGCGGGCGATCTATTGTCACGCGGTGTGCGTGAAAGCTTGATGGATGTGAAATTATTGCTTGATGATTGGAAGCAAACAAAATCGCAACTTGAACGCGTGTTATCGTCCTCTAAAGAGAATGTAAGCTTGCAATTTGAACAGCAATTGGGCGCAGCCAAAGAGTTTTTATCCGATTGGGATTACATGCTCGAATCGCGTCTTAATTTGCTGACATCGACCAAAGAAACGATTGAAAAGCATCTCACTGATTTGCCTGATGCACTTCATGCAACATCCAAAGCCATTTTAACCGAAACGCCTGATCTTGTGAGCCAGTTGTCTGGTTTCCGTCATGCGGCGGCAGGGATGCAACAATCTATACGCGAGGCGCAAGAAGCCGCGCAAAGCCTGTCTGAGACAACACCTGATTTGTCTAAGCTCAAAATTGATATGGATACTTTGTCATCACAAGCCAGCAAAGCAAGCACGGACATTATAAAACTCATTGAAACCACCAAGCCCGGTATTGATAATGTTGATGATGTGACCGCGCGTGTAAAAGCTTTCTTTGAGAGCCTTGAGAGCAAAACAGATACGCATATGCGTCAATTCACCGCGCTCGAGACCATGATTAAACGTTTTGAAAACGACAATTCTGCCAATAATATCAAGGCGCAATTTGCACCTGTGCTATCGGTGATTGAAAAGCTTGATGAACGCTGTGATGGGCTTGAAAGAAAGGCCATATTAACGCGAGAAGAATTTGAATCTATGGACATTAAACCATTGATGAAATCAATTGTATTGGATGTCGAAGCCGTGTTCGATCAAACCATTGATATTATGAGTTCGTTAAAGCCGATGGATAAGACACTGCGCAATCGTGATGATTTGCCAGCCTTAACGCTCCGATTGCGCCAAATTTTAGAATCAATTCGTCCTGATGTATTGGAATCCAGCATTCGTTCACGCCCTGAACTTAATGAAAAGATACGTAAATTCACAGGTCGTTTTGGTGTGATATGTGAACAAGCACGTGCGTCTTCACCACAAGGTGAGTGGGTGGCGGCGGCCTTAGCCTCATCGGAATTGGGTAAAATTTATCGTATGTTACTTAAATCGCTTGAGAAACCTCTTGAGACTGACAAGTAAAGTTTGATATAGTCCCGCTTATGAATACAGCAACTTTTATTGAAGGCATTAAGCCACTCGCTAATATTTACGATATTTTTATGCTTGATCAGTGGGGTGTCCTGCACTTTGGCAAGCGCGCACCCAAATACGTGATCGAAACGCTCGAGTATCTCAAAGAACGCGGCAAGTCCGTAATTATCATTTCAAACTCAGGCAAAGCCGCCGATTTTTCTGTGCAACGCATGAAAAAGCTTGGTATTGATCGTGATTTGTATACGCATATTGTGACCTCTGGTGAAATGGTACGCCAAGGTTTGACTATGAAGACAGGTCCAGTGTTCCAAGATTTGGGCGCAAAATGTTATTTGTTCACGGATAGCAAAGACAAAACATCTAAAGATTTACCTGTTGATCTTGTTAAATCGCCCCAGGACGCAGATTACGCACTTATGACGGGTGTGGATTACCTCACCAAATCGCTCGAAGATTATGACGATGCCTTAAAAGCATGTCTTGAAAACAAGCTTCCTCTTATATGTGCCAATCCTGATATGGTGGCGGTTGAGGAAAGCGGGACTTATTTTGGTCCAGGCGCCGTGGCGGCTCGGTATAAAGAAATGGAAGGCGAGGTGCGTTATGTTGGCAAACCGCATAAATCCATTTTTGCTTACGCGCTTTCATTGGTTGTAAATGCCACGCCTAGCAAAACCATTATGATTGGCGATTCAATGGGGCATGATATATTGGGTGGTGCTGGTATGGGGTTCGACACATGTCTGATTTCCACAGGCTCTCATGATGAGTTATTTACCAAGAATAAAATGGAAATAGCCATGAAAAAGCTCGAAGACGAATATAACACGAGCGCCACATACGTCATGCCACATTTCTCACTTGATGATATAGCTCAAAAAGACGCGGCCTAGTGCCCCTCAGATGGATAAAACATCATCCCTTAAAAAACTGATACCGATCCAAGAACAAAGCGGTATGGATATGATCAAGCGTATATTGGGCGACCATATCGCGCCTTATAAAGGTAAGATCATCATCGCGCTTATCTTTATGGTGGTGTCTGGCGCGATGAGTGGCTTGTTTGCCATGCTGGTTGAACCTGTGATTGACCGTGTTTTATCTCCCGAACAAGACGCTTTTACATTATTAATTGTGGGCGGCGTCTGGTTCAGTTTCGTATTTCGCGGCGTGGGCGGTTATATCTCAGCTGTTAAGATGATTGAAGTGGGGCAAGGCGTTGTAGCCGATTTACAAAAACGTATCTTTGCCAAATTACTATCGCTTGATCTTGCTTATTTTAGTGCCCACACGAGTGGGTCACTGCAATCGCGTGTGATCAACGATATTAATATTATGCGCATTGCTGTGGTTGACACCATGATGGGGCTTGGTAAATCGCTGATCACGGTGATCGCGCTTGTGGCGGTCATGTTTTACCAAGACTGGCAATTGACGCTTATTTCCATTGTGACGATGCCGATCATTATCTATGCCATGGCCAAAATAGGGCGCTTACTTCGAAAAGTGTCCAAAGAAACGCAAGATCAACAAGCGGGATTGGCGGGATATCTTACCCAAATTTTCCAAGGCATTCGTCAGATCAAATCGTATAACGCACAAACCCATGAAAAAGAACGCAGCGCGAAACAATTTGATGATCTTAGAGATTTAAATATCAAATCCGTGCGCTACTCGACTTTATCTATGCCCATCAATGATTTTCTTGTGGCATGTGCCATCGTTGGTTTATTAATGTATGGCGCGTGGTCAGTGAGCGAAGGTCGGTTAACGGCGGGTGAATTGCTATCATTCATCACGGCATTTTTATTGGCGTATGAGCCGATTAAAAAACTCGCTCGTTTAAACGGCACATTACAATTGGGGCTTGGCGCTTCAGAACGCATTTTTGATATCATTGATCATGAGATTACCATCAAAGACCCTAAGCGCCCAGAACCGTTACCACCAGCCCCTTACAAAATAGAATTTAAAAATGTGACGTTTGGTTATGCAAGTGATGAACCCGCCATAACAAGCCTTAATTTGATTATCAAAGCGGGTGAAAAAGTAGCGCTTGTTGGGCCATCGGGGGGTGGTAAAACCACTATTCTTAATCTTATTCCGCGTTTTTATGACCCTCAGGCGGGACAAATTCTCGTGAATGATGTTGCGTTAATGAATGTTAAAAAATCAAGCTGGCGTGACCATGTTGCACTTGTCTCGCAAGACATCACTTTGTTTGATGACAGCGTGGCGGGCAATATTCGTTTCGGTCAAAAGAACATCACACAAGAAGGAATTGAAAAAGCGGCGAAGGCTGCCAACGCGCATCAGTTTATCCAAGACTTGCCCAATGGGTACGGTACATTATTGGGTGAAAATGGTATGCGTTTATCGGGTGGACAACGCCAACGCATCGCGCTTGCACGAGCGATATTAAAAGATGCGCCTGTGTTACTATTGGACGAGGCGACATCCGCGCTTGATAACGAATCCGAAGTGCTCATTCAAAAAGCGCTTGATCAATTTTCCAAAGGCCGCACGGTGATCACCATCGCGCATCGTCTTTCAACCATTCAAAATTCGGATCGTATCATTGTTATTCAAGGCGGACAGATTGCGGAGCAGGGATCACATGATGTGTTGCTCGCGCAAAATGGTTTGTACGCACAACTCTATAAGGGGAATAACATATAATGCGATTTTTGCTTTCTGTTTTATTGTTCACACTTGTTTTTCCAGCATGGGCAAAGCCATATGTCGAAATTATTGGCGGTGATAACGCCGTAAAGGCACATTACGATGTCGAGATCGCCGATGAAATATCCGAGCGCCGTGTTGGCCTCATGAACCGCGAGAAAATGGATGAGGGCGCGGGTATGCTGTTTGTTTTTGATCCACCACAACCCGCGACATTTTGGATGATGAACACGCTTATTCCGCTTGATATGATTTTTACAAATGTTGAAGGCGTCATTATTTATATACAACAGAATGCACAACCCCATGACCTAAGGTCACATGGGCCTCAAGGCGCCTTGGTGCGTTATGTGTTGGAAGTGAATGGCGGTCAATCAGAAAAAAATGCGATTGAACTCGGCGACAGGCTTGCAATTTTTGAATAATCCGCTTAAACGTATTTTCACCAGCGCTTGATAAGTATCGGCGGAGTGTAGCGCAGCCTGGTAGCGCGCCTGCTTTGGGAGCAGGATGTCGGGGGTTCGAATCCCTCCACTCCGACCATTTTTCTTCAAAATATCTAAATCTGATGCGTTAATTTTCAGCTCACGTACTCTTGCTATACGCATCACTAAAAATGGCCTATCATATTTGGGTATTTTATTGAAAAATTTTGTACTGAGTGATTGCGAACCCCCGACATCATTGAAAGTCCTCAAAAAAATGAGAACAGCTTGAGCGGTTGGCTATTTGTTGCTAGGTTGCTCTCATAATTTAAGGAGTTATCACATGATCATTGCCCCATACGCCGCCATCCTCGCTATTTTGTTTGTCTATTTGACCTATTTGGTCATTAAGGCACGTGGAGAACATAAAATTGCGCTCGGGCAAAGTGTGAACAATGAAACACCGTTTGATATGCTGCGTAAGTTGCGCGCTCAGGGTAATTTCTCAGAAATGGTGCCCTTGGCGTTGATTCTTATTGCATTGAGTGAATTATCGGGCGCTGAGGGTTGGGCGATCCATTTAGCAGGCTCCGTATTGGTGATTGGACGGATTATGCATGCGGTGAGCCTTTTAAAGGTAGAACGCTACGAAAACGGCGTTTTAACGGGGCGTATCTTGTTCCGACAACTCGGGATGATCTGTACTTTGGCAGTTATTTTGGCGACTTCCATCTTTTTGCTTGTCAGCGCCTCTTAAATATGTTTTTTTCCTTGACACTATAAGGATATGTGGGGCATAAGCCTTAGTTCTACTTGGAGATTTTAAATGATTAAAACAATGACTGCCAGCATCAAACCAGCTGACGTAACTAAAAAATGGATTATTATTGACGCACAAGACGCTGTTCTTGGTCGTCTCGCGAGCTTTGTGGCTGTGCGCCTTCGTGGCAAGCATTTGCCTTTTTACACACCTCACGTTGATTGTGGTGACAATGTTGTAATTATCAATGCTGAAAAAGTGGCTCTGACTGGTAAAAAAGCACATTCTTATGATGATCGCTTTTTCTGGCACACAGGCTACCCTGGGGGTATCAAATCTAAAACTAAGGGCGAAATTCTTGATGGTGAACATCCTGAACGCGTGGTTGAAAATGCCATTCGTCGCATGTTGCCAAAAGACAGCGCTCTTGCTCGTCAACAAGTTAAAAATTTACGCGTGTATGCAGGTACGGATCACCCGCACACAGCGCAGCAACCTGAAGTCATTGATTTCAAAACATTAAACCGCAAAAACAGTAAGTCAGGCGAATAAGGTCATATTATGGTTGAAGTAACAAAAGTCCCATCACGTAAGAAAAAAACTGAAGAAAATACAGTCGTGGCTGATGCGTTAAAAGATGCAAAAGTTCAAGCTGATACGATCGAAACTTCAGAAAAAACCACATCAGAAGCAACAGTGGAAACACCTGTTGTTGAAGAAGTACCACGCGAACCTAAAGTTGATGCGCAAGGTCGTGCCTATGGTACAGGTCGTCGTAAAAATTCAACAGCACGCGTATTTTTAAAGCCTGGTAAAGGTCAAGTGGTTATCAATGGTAAACCGCAACAAGAATATTTCCGTCGTCAAACACAATTATTGGTTCTTAACCAACCGTTTTTATTGGCCGATCGCGTTAATCAATATGATGTGATGTGCACAGTAAAAGGTGGCGGTTTGTCAGGACAAGCGGGCGCCGTACGTCACGGCATCGCACGCGCACTTGATAACATCGACCCAACAATCCACACGACATTGAAAGTGGCAGGTTTGCTGACACGTGATAGCCGTATGGTTGAGCGTAAAAAAGTTGGTCTTCACAAAGCCCGTCGTTCGAAACAGTGGGCGAAACGTTAATCTCGTTTCTCAAATCAGAATTTCAAAAAAGCTCGATTTATTCGGGCTTTTTTTATGGTTTAAGTATTATCAGTGCAACTTATGACCGTTCGGTATGATTTTATCGGGTTTGATTAATACGATTTCATCATTGCTATCGGATAACCCTAAGCATAAGAATTGCGACATGAAGCCTGCGATATTGCGTTCTCCTAGGTTTATACACCCCATGACTTGTCGTCCTATTAGCGTCTCTGGTGTGTAATGCGCTGTGATTTGCGCGGAGGTTTGGAGCGTGCCAATTTCATCACCGAAATCGACCCATAATTTGAGGGCAGGCTTGCGCGCTTTGGGAAATTCTTCGCTTTTGATCACCGTGCCAACGCGGATATCCACGTTCAAAAATTCATCGATTGTAATATTTTTCATGGATAGACTTTATAATAATGCGAAAACCAGTCAATATGCTTCCCATGCCCATCATCAGACCTTACCGCGATAAACATCCTAAAATTCACCCAAGCGCATTTATTGCCGAGGACGCCGTTATTATTGGCGACGTTGAAATAGGCGAGGAAGCCAGCATTTGGTACGGCTGTATTTTGCGCGGAGACGTCGGGGACATTAAAATTGGTGCACGATCCAACGTTCAAGATCAAACCATGATCCATTGCACCCACGATTTCAAAGGCACGCACGTTGGAGAAGACGTCACAATTGGTCACACAGCCATTTTGCACGCGTGCGATGTGAATGATGGAGGATTTGTCGGTATGGGTGCGACCATCCTTGATGGCGCGGTTGTGGAGGGGCGGGCTATGGTTGCGGCGGGCGCACTTGTGACCTCTCATAAAATAGTTAAATCGGGTGAATTGTGGGCAGGCAGCCCCGCAAAACTTATGCGTGCGTTAACGGATAAAGACTATGAACATATCGCGTGGAACAGCGCTCATTATGTGCGTTTAAGCCGAGAATATCTCTAAAATTAACTAATGTTTACATATTCTTAATTTTTATGTTATACTATTGAAACAATTAAATAAGTATATGAGGGTATCATGGGTACAACTATTATCGGAAAAAAGCAGACTGGCGAGATCTAGGAGATCAATCTAGCAAACTAATGATTGGTGTTTATAGAAGTAATGCTAATCAAAAAGGCACTAGCACTATACCCATTGGAGAACGAGAAAGTTATTTGAACTCCAAAGAGCGGTTGAACGATTTTAAAAACATATGTGTAAAAGCCAAAACTTGCCTTGATGAAATAACATCCAAATTTAACGCTGACACTCCACAATGGGCTGAACATAGAGATATTACAGCTAACGCTTTGGCATACTTAGAGGATCAATCACAATCAGACGATCAAAAAGCGGTTTATCAAGAAAAAGCAGATGCATTGTATAATGAATGTATGGAAAGCAACAGAGGTCCAACTTTACAAATAGCCATGCGCCGATTAGATCAGCTTGATCCAAAAGACCCAAAGTACGCACAGTATGTGTCCGCACTTCCAAAAATATTTGATAGTGGCTGGGTAGTAAAAACCCATATGCATGAAATTGATGATAATCATAGAAATACTAATTACTGGATTGATAAAGCTCAAAAATGTGCAGGCACACACCCAGGTCTTCTTAGAAAAGCCCTTATGCGGTTGGATAGTGAAGTGGAAGAGGATTTAGATCTCTATGATGCTAGGCTTGAAGATAAGCGTACAGATTTACTCGGCGACTCGTTTCGTAATATAGCCGCAGGCAGATTAGCTAGCATTGCTAGAATGCTAGACGACCCTGCCTTAAAAGCAAAAGTTGAAAACCGTGCTAATTATATTAAGCAACGCACTTGGGATGGGCATAAAGAATATGGTACGCCACTACACAAGACGCTCGGAACTCTCGTATCAAAACGGAACAGCGCTGAAATGGATGCTTGGGAGTTGGCACGCAAACAAGAAATCACAGGATTTTCAGCTGAGGAGTTGAAGATAGAGTCTTTTGAAAATTCTGCTAGTGAGGCTCAGGCCTCAACATTTTACAGGGAATATACGAACAAACAAGATGAAGTCTATGGTCGTGGCTATGACAATGAAAATAAGTATCTTGAAACGCAAAGCAATGCAAGAAAAGCAATTGCGGCAAGACCTTTGACAAATACACAAAAAGCTTGGGCAAAAGTTGCGCCACTAATTGTAATGCCTAAAATTTCAGTAACTCAGGCACAAAAGGGTATGGCTCAACCTGCGCAAGTAATGTGATTCTTTAAGGAGTACTTTCTTGATATCTAGGTGTAATTTATAAAGTTAAGAACAATACGTATCGGGATCAATAAATCCGCTGTGACCATTTTTATAGGGATGTGCACGCAACTCTAAAACGGCTCCTGATTTTGGATCACGCCAAAAAAACTCTGTGCCATTGTCTAATGCTTCGGCGTATTTTTTTGGATCATGATCTCTTGCTTTAGCAAATATTTGCGAAGGTGTTAAAAAGTTGAATTTTTTCCCGTCATTTTTTCTTGCAAACTGGCTTTTAACAGAAATAGGGGGCTTGGTTTTGGTTTGCGGGAAGGCAAAACCAAATGCTTCATTAATTAACTTTATTGTGTGTTCATAGTCTGTATCAATATCATCGTAATGGCGCGTTAAAGCGTCCAATTTAGCTACAGTTGCCTGTTCAAGTGTTAATTCTTTACCGCACTCAACCATCTTTGAGATCATGTTTTTTCTAATTCTTAAAGCACCTAATATATTTGCAACATGCCCAAAGCGTGATCCACTGTCATTATGACGACGTGCGTATTCATAAACATATAGTGATAATGTTTGTGAGAAATTAAATTGTTTCTCAACCGACTTATCTTCCAAAACTAATTTAGTATCAATACGCATAATAAAAGGTATCAATTAATTATACATAATACAACTACTTTTATAAAACGTATTTGCCTGGGGCTTTGCCAAAGGTTTTTGATGGTGGGGTGGGGGCTTTGATTTGTGTCTCACCTTTTGAGAGCCATGTGTGCCAATGGGGCCACCAGGATCCATCTTGCTGAGTTGCGTTCATCAACCAATCATCGGTTGCCTTTGGCAAGTCGCTAGATGTCCAAAACCCGTATTTGTTCTTTGCGGGCGGGTTAATAACACCAGCCACATGACCAGAGCCAGAAAGCGTGAAGATGGTATCGCCACTCACTTTGCGTGCGCTTTTATAGGTCGCTTTCCATGGCGCGATATGGTCATCTTTGGCGGATAAGAAATAGCTCGGTGTTTTGATTGAGTTTACATCCAAAGTTACGCCATCAAGTTCATATTGTCCGTTCGCGAGTTTATTTTGGATATAACAAGACCTTAAATAATCGGAGTGGAATGCGGCGGGTAAGTTGGTGACATCACTGTTCCAAAACAACATATCAAAGGCCGCAGGATCGCGTCCCATCCAATAATTATTCACGACGTATGACCAAATCATGTCGTTGGCACGGAGCATCGCAAAGGTGGCTTCCATGACTTTGCCATCGAGGTAGCCTTTTTCCGCCATCTTTTTCTCAATTTCCACGATTTGATCATCATCAATGAAAATGGACAGATCACCCGCATCTTTGAAATCGATTAATGTGGTTAAGAATGTGGCTTTTTTAATGCGGTTCTCTTGACCTTTGGCGGTGAGCCACGCCAATGTCATGGATAATAATGTGCCACCAATGCAATAACCCAAGACATTTGTGCTTGTTTCCCCAGTGCGTTTTTCAATGTGTGTGAGTGCGCACAAAATACCATCATGCATGTAATCTTTGAACGTCACATTGCGCATTTTACTATCGGGATTTTTCCATGAGATTAGGAACACGCGCTGACCATTATCAAGCGCATGTTTGATAAAGCTATTTTCCTCACGCAAATCCAAGATATAAAATTTATTAATCCAAGGGGCGACAATCAAAAGCGGTGTTTTGTTGACCATTTTTGTTGTGGGTGTGTATTCAATTAATTCCATCATATCATTGCGATAAATGACGTGCCCAGCCGTGGTGGCGACATCGCGCCCAATTTTAAAGAGGCCTTTTTGCGAGGTTTTGATCGTCCAAGAATTACGAGCGTTTTCCAAATCCTCTTTCATATTTTGTAATCCGCGCACAAGGTTATCACCGCCCGTTTTGGCAATCTCGTCAATCACATCGGGATTGGTGAGCGGGTTATTAGCGGGGCTAAGCGCATCAATAATTTGACGCGAGAAGAAATTCATACGGGATTTAAGTTTTGGCGAGATCGTGTCGCTTTCATCAACGGCGCGCAGGAGTATATTTGAAAAAATGCCGTATGATTTGCGCATAAAGTCAAAAAATGGATGCGTTGTCCAAGCCTCGTTTTTAAAGCGTTTGTCACGAATATCATCGGGCGTTTTAATACCACTTGATAGATTTTGAATGCCATCGGTGTAAATGCCCATCCATTCCATCCAAAATTGCTGTTGATAGCCCATATAGCGTGCAGGATCCTCGGCCATATCCGCCATCACCGCCGCCATGATTTTTCCAAAGCCAAATGGATCGTGATTTTTGCCCGCCATGTCTTCTTTTGGCGTGTTTAATTGTATGATCAATGTCATGACATCTTGCCAAAGGGGTAGTATTTTCATGAGGTTTTGTGCCAACAATGCTTGGTCAAACTTTGCTAATTCTGGGGCTAACTTGGGGATAGCTGAATTATCTTTGTTCACGGGGGCTTTCCTTTTGTTTGTCATGTAGGTAACTTGATGCAAGAATTTTTAACCAAGGTCAAGACAGAGGGTCAAGACGAACGAATGTTACACCGCATGAAATATCAATTTTTATCAGCCATCGCTCTCATCTCTTTAACATCCTGTGCGCAAATGGGTTTTGTTCCTGATGCTCCCGTGCAAAAACAAGCCTCATCTAGCATAACAATGGAACAGCCTAAGATGGCGCCCAAGCCGTCTATACAGGCGAATCAAAATCTATTGGAAACGATGAACGGCACCACAGATTCTTCGGTGACGGTGTATCCTTTGACGGGTGATATTGTTGACCCATTCACACGTAAAACACTCCAACCATTAAGCTCTAAGGTTATTGCCGAAGGGTATCCAGTGTTAGACCCCTCTGTGACAGTGTATCCGCTCCGTCCACCATCAGCCGTGCCACCTGTATCGTTTGAAAATGTTGATCAAGTGGGCGCAAATTCTTCATTGTATAGCGCGCGTGTGCAATCGCTCACCGCTCAAAGAGATATTGAAGCGGGGTCGTTCCCAAACTTCCCGTCCAGCAATAAAATTGTGACATCGGTTGAATCAGAGGCCCTTATTCCATTGCCTATCAAACCCATGAATAATTTTGAAGATGAGTTAGAATTCGTGGATGTGCCAGATCGCGCCACTGATTTTGCATCTCCGCCTGCGTTACCCTCTGAGCCAAGAACACAAGCGCCACTGCGCTCTTTTGATGTCTTTAAAAAGGCAGGAACAGTGAGTAAACCAGAAGGGTCATCATCAGCCTATGCACCCGTTATGAGCACCACAAATAACGTCAAAGGCATCTCTGCGGATTATAATGAGCCATGGCCCATCACGCGCCCTGAAAAAACCAATATGGAAGCCTTAAAACCTCAATCTATGAATAATGAAACTTCGGGTAATAACGTGATGATGCCGAACAAACCGAGTATTGAGAAAATAGACTCAAATACGGGTTCAGCCATTCCATCCCTTACGGGTTACTAATCATGGCTTGGACAACGGATAATTGGGGCTCACTGGATCGTAACTTGGCATTAGAAGTTGTGCGCGTCACAGAAGCCGCGGCATTGGCGGCCTCCGCGTGGATTGGTCGTGGTGATGAAAAAGCCGCCGATCAAGCGGCGGTTGATGCAATGCGCCGTGCGCTTAATTCCCTTCATATTCAAGGTACTGTTGTTATTGGTGAGGGTGAACGCGATGAAGCGCCTATGCTTTATATTGGCGAGGAAGTCGGCGGGGGCAAAGGTCCACAAGTTGACATCGCGCTTGATCCATTAGAGGGCACAACGATCACGGCCAAAGGCGGACAAAATGCGCTCGCCGTGATTGCCATGACCGAAAAAGACGGATTTTTAAATGCGCCAGACGTATATATGCAAAAAATTGCGTGCGGCAAAGAATACCCGCAAAATTTCCTTGATATAGACGAGCCGATGAGTTCATTACTGCCCAAAATGGCGAAATTTAAAGGATGTAAAGTTGATGATTTGCTTGTATGCGTTCTTGATCGTCCGCGCCACGAAGGGTTAATCAATGATATCCGCAAAGCTGGCGCACGCATCAATTTAATACCTGATGGCGATGTAGCAGGGGTCATCACCACGGCTGAACCTGATACAGGTATCGATCTTTATGTCGGCTCAGGCGGTGCGCCAGAAGGCGTTTTGGCGGCAGCTGCCTTGAAATGTATTGGCGGTGAGATGTTGGGACGTTTATTGTTCCGAAATGATGACGAACGCGCCCGCGCTGAAAAATGGGGCATCACGGATTTAAACCGCGTTTACACAACGCATGACATGGCACATGGCGAAGATATCATGTTTGCCGCAACAGGCGTGACCACAGGGCCTTGGCTCAAAGGTATTCGTAGATTTGCAGGGGGCGGAACAACGTCATCCATAGTTATGCGTTCAAAATCAGGCACAGTGCGTCGTATTGAAGCCACGCATAATTTTAATAGAATGCCTAAAAAATTAGTGAATTAATTAGTGATTTTATAACTCATACTGGCTTTATCAAGGCTTTTACTGGCAAGTTTGTAACCATTATCATCTAAGACTTTAATAATTGTCGTTGGACCATTATTAATTGAGTAACTTAAGCTTTTAACATTGCCAATGTTTATTTTTGCTGATTCAAAGGCGCTTCGACACACATATATAAGTGAAAGATTTTGTTGTGGTATAGGATTGTTTTTATCGGTTATATGATCGGCGATAAGATTGTGTTTACGACCATCCGTTGTATTAGCCGAACATTTAATATTGTCCAATGTAGGTTTTTCATCATCTGCAGCAACATGGAATGTTTTAGACGCATTCATATCTAGTATAAGTGGGTTTATAGATAATGCAGTAAAAAACAGAGCTATCGACCCGTATGAAAATATTGTTGATGATGGCATTGATAAGGCTCCTTATAAAAACGATTATGTAATTCGTGGATTAAAGCATATGTGACATCAAAATTCTAGTGCTTTTTATTTTGCAGTGTCATATACGCTTCTGCTCTGTGTATGAGAGGAAAAAATAACTGCCATTTAGGGGGCATAATTTGCTAGACTGGTTTTTCCATGAGTCACATTTCATTCGCAGGCGCCCGCTGGGACGTTCCTAATATAGACGAAGGCCAAGTTGTAAAGCTTGTGCAAACCTATGGCTTGCCTGAAATTATTGCGCGATTGTTAACTGTGCGTAACGTGGGTTTATCCGGTGTTGATGCGTTTCTGCGTCCCAAATTATCAACACATTTTCCAGATCCATTCCACCTTAAGGATATGGATAAGCTCGCGACTCGCGTGTGTGATGCCATTCAAAAAGGGGAAAAAATTGGCATACTCGCCGATTTTGACGTGGATGGCGCAACGTCTGGATCAATTTTAACCCGTGCCCTCCGCCATTTTGGTGTCGAGCCTGTGGTTTACATTCCAGATCGTCTTAAGGACGGCTATGGTCCATCCAACCGCTTCATGCAAAAGTTTAAAGACGAGGGGTGCGCGGTGATGCTCACTCTTGATTGCGGGATAACATCACACGAGCCATTAGCGTTTGCCACTGAGCTTGGCATGGACGCAATTGTCGTCGATCATCACGAGGATGATGGTAAATTGCCAGAGATTTTTGCCGTGGTTAATCCAAAACGTAAAGACGATATTTCGGGTTATGATATGATGGCGGCGTGCGGGGTCACGTTTCTTGTGGCGGTTGCTATCCAAAGTGAAATGCGCAAACGCGGTGCGTGTCCTGCAGATTTCCCCATGAAGAATTTATTGGAGCTTGTGGCGCTTGGCACAGTGTGCGACATGGTGCCCTTGACGGGGCCAAATCGTTTGTTCGTGAAATATGGGCTTCCTATGATGGGGCAGGGCAATAATGTGGGCGTTAAGGCATTGTGCAATGTCTCTGGTATCAAAGGCCAACCAAATTTAATGCATCTTGGGTTTGCGCTTGGCCCTCGGATCAATGCGGGTAGCCGTGTCCATTCTTCAGAGTTTGGGTTTAAATTATTATCAACTGAGGATGAAGCCGAGGCGCTCAACATTGCGTGGCTCTTGAATGATTGTAACAGCAAACGCAAAGACATTGAAAAAATGATGTTAGAACAAGCCTTTATGCAAATCGAAACCGAAGGTTTGGCGGATGATCCTATCATTGTTTTAGAACATAAAGATTGGCATGCTGGGCTCAGTGGTTTGGTCGCAGGGCGCGTGAAAGAACGCACGGGCAAGCCTTGCGCATGCGTCACCTATGTCACAAATGGAAGTGATGGCACATCGGAGGGGCGCGGCTCTGGACGCTCTGTCAAAGGGCTTAATATGGCGTCCTTATTTCAAGCGGCGTGTAAAGACAATGTGCTTATGAAGGGTGGCGGTCATGCGATGGCGGCGGGGTTCACCATTTCTCCTGACAAAGTGAATGAATTTCGTGAATACGCCAAAGCGCACGCGCTTGAACACATGGAAGAGCTTGATGAACATCCGCTTCGCCTTGTCGACAGCATGGCGACCACGCGTTCGGCGCAACCAGCGATGGTTAATTTACTAGAAAATGAATTTGGGCCTTATGGGCAAGGCCATGCTCAACCACTATTTGGGATCACCAATGTGCGCATTGAAAAAGTGGATGTGCTCAAAGACGCGCATGTCCGTGTAAACCTCGTGGATATTAGTGGTGGCACACGATTAAAAGCCATGTTATTTCGAGGTATAGGCACGCCACTTGGCGACACGCTCGTGAAAATGCAAGGTGAGATCATTGATATCGTTGGCAAATTTGTGACCAATGAATGGAACGGACGCGTGACCGCCGAAATGCATATTGAGGACGCGGGACAGGCAGGGATGATTAATGCTAAAAATAATTTAGGTGATTTAGCAAAAGCCTCTTGATTTTTATGTCTGTTTTGTGATTAAAGAGAGTTCGCTTTAAGACGACCCCTTCGTCTAGCGGTTAGGACGCTGCCCTTTCACGGCGGAAACACGGGTTCGATTCCCGTAGGGGTCGCCATTTTGCTTTCCTTATATTCATTAACATTGTCGTTGTTCGTTCATTAAAAATGCGACCCTGAATGAACAGAATCGCATTTATATATCTTTATTTATTCGAGATTATTTGTTGTAGAAAAAGTTTTCTTGATGAAGAGGACGCACTGTTTTGGCATACGCACGTTGGAATTCATAAAGGTCAATCACAGTGTCGCGTTTCACGTTCACTTTATTGAATGACATTCCTAGGAAATCAAGTGGTGAAAGACCGTCTCTATCTTTATCAAATTTACCGAGGTTTGACGCGAATAGGAAATCTTCAACACTAACGTCTGTTTTAGCCGTTCTGTTATCATCAAAGAAAGTCACTGTTTCAACAGTTTCCTTTTTCATTGGCACGAACACGATCAAGCTGGGCATGTTCATTTCGATGTTATCAATCACCATGTTGCCATCGCGGTCAAAGACTTCAAACAGTCTTGTGCCGACTTCTTCACGGGATAAATTGCCATCATTATTGATATCAAGGTTGTTAAGATCAATAGAGCGACCTTCTGGCTTTTGAGTGGCCTCAACTTTAACCTCAACGGTGGCTTTTTGAACATCTGGGTTAGTCGCGATGATGGTTTCAACGCGTTGTTTTAAGACCGTTTCATCAACGGCGCTTTGAGCGATAGCGGAGCTGATAGAAACGCTTCCTATAAGGATTGCTAGGGCAAGTGTTTTTGTAAAAGATGACATTTAATATGGCTTTCTTGTGTTAGGTTTGTTGGCAACTTATATTGCGAATAACAACATAGGGTATTTATCTAACATTTAAAGTGTATGAAAAGTTCACTCTATATAGCCAAAGAGAGCGATATTTGCTAAATTTCATCAGCATTTTAAAAAAGGATAGGAATCATCATGATTTATTGGGACCATTATTACAGCGGCATATTACTGGCTAATCTTTTAATCGTTATTGCATTGTTCGCAATGTTGCGGTTTTTCTCTGGCGTTGTGACGCACGTGGATGCTTCCAAAGAGTTGTTCGTTAAAGATAACCCTGCCTTTGGTATTGGGTTGGCTGGTGCCACATTTGCGATCACGATCATGCTTAGCGGAACGTTGTTTGGTAATCCGTCGGCTGATTTTATGACGAGCATCTCGTATGTCGCGATATTTGGGATTATAGGCATCTTGCTCATGGGGCTGACGCGTTTGATCTTCACGAAAATTACTTTTCCTAAAATAGCCATCACAGATGAAATTATTGCGGGCAACAAGGCTGTGGCCATTGCCGATGCGGGTAATGTTATAGCGGCGGCCATCATCATACGAGCCATTATGATTTGGATCACAGATTTTTCTTTCCAAGGCATCATGTCCTTGTTGATCGCGTTTGTTATTGCGCAAGTGATTTTGACATCCATGACCATTTTGCGCAAAAAAAGATTCCATAGATTTTTCAAAGGCGGAATTTTACGTGAAGAGTTCCAAAAAGGTAACATCGCCGTGGCGTTACGTTATTCAGGTCAAAAAATAGGGACGGCGTTTGCTATTTCTATGGCCACGCAATTGGTGCCTTATGAAGGCATTGGCGCTATGTCCATCTATCTATCTTGGGCGATTGCCTCCGTGATTATGATCGTTGTGTGGAAGGTGCTTTGTTTCGTGGCTGAAAAGCTCATCGTGCGCAATGTTGATGTTAATGAAGAATTGATTGACCAGCAAAATTCTGCGCTTGGCTTGTTGCAAGCTGTGATCTACATGTCGATGGGTATCTTGCTTACATCTATATGATTAGCGTTGATCTAATTACAGCTAATTTACTATCACCAGCTGTGATTTGTTTCGCGGTTGGTGCTTTTGCGGCAATTGTTCGCAGTGATTTACGAGTCCCATCGCAGGTTTACGAAACAATTTCGATGTACCTTCTTTTTGCAATTGGTTTAAAAGGGGGCATTGCGCTTGATCAAACCGAGATTGGGAGCTTTATTCCACCCTTATTTATGACACTCGCGCTAGGCATTTTCACACCTGTGGTGGCTTATGCTGTAGCGCGTTACATGGGGCGACTCTCTAATGCTGATGCAGGAGCCATGGCAGCGCATTTTGGCTCGGTATCGGCGGTAACATTTATGGCGGCGCTTAACTTCGCGCTTCTCAAAGAAATAGAGTATGAAGGTTTTTTAACGGCACTTTTGATTATTTTAGAAATACCAGGGATTATTATTGCGCTTATTATTACGCGATTGTTATCGGAGGATAAAGATATTAGCCTTGGAAATGTTGTCCGAGAGGCCATCACAAGTAAAAGTGTAATTCTAATGGGGGGTGGTTTATTAGTAGGCTTGCTCACGGATGAAAAAGGTATCGAGGCCGTGACCAATGTATTTATCACACCATTTAACGGTGTGCTTGCCTTCTTCTTATTAGAAATGGGAATTGTGGCAGCCAATAAAATGCGAGAAAGCAAAACTTCACTTCCTTTTATGTTGTTATTCGGGACAGTAATGCCAATAATTTTTGGTGGAATTGGTTTGTTGGGCGGTCATTTGGCGGGCTTATCCATAGGTGGCGCCGCTATATTTGCAACTATGGTGGCGAGCGCATCCTACATTGCAGCACCTGTGGCTGTTAAAATGGCGCTACCAGAGGCCAATGAAGGCCTATATTTAACAACAGCGATTAGCATAACCTTGCCATTTAACCTTCTGATAGGAATACCTTTATATTTTGCACTTTCAAATTTTGTTACCTTTTGATCACACTTTATAAAAACCTGAAATATTTAAACGAAATTAATAACATACAATAATATTATAATCATTTTTTTGCTCAATAATTAGAGCTATTTATAATCATTGTATGTTATAATGATCCCTTAAAGGAGCATACTAACATTAACAACACCGTGCAAATTTTATATGTAGAAGATAGTGAAAGTGATTTTACCATTCTTGCGCGTAAATTGAAAAAATATAATGATGCGGTTGTCTCTTTTGAGCTTTCTCAAGCGACAACCATGAAGCAAGCGTTCGAAAAACTTACCAAGAATACGTACGATGCCGTTTTATTAGACCTTAACTTGCCAGACAGTGACAGCTTAACAACGCTTACATATTTCCGTGAGCATTATCCTGATATGCCTGTTGTGGCTTTAACGGGTAACGAAGACCCTCAAATTGGCATAGATGTGCTAAGAGCAGGGGCACAAGAATATATCGCCAAAAAATATGTGGATGGCGCGCCCGTGGCTCATACCATTCAATCTTCTATTTATCGTAAAAAAGCTGAAAAAGCTTTGTTTAAAAAAGCGCATTATGATGAGCTCACAGGCTTGCATAAAATGGTGTTGTTTGAAGATATTGTGCGCAAAATGATCACGCGTGCCACACGTTATAATATCCACGAAGCCTTATATTTTATTGATCTTGATGGGTTCAAGACGGTTAATGACACTTATGGTCACGAGGCGGGAAACTTGGTGATTAAAGAAGCGGCCAAACGTATCACGCACTCAGTCCGTGCCAGTGATATAGTGGCGCGTTTTGGCGGTGATGAATTCGCGGTGTATTTATGTTCTCAAGGCGTGGTGACAGGTTCTGGTGACCATTACAACAAAGTGGCAAAATCCATCGTTAAGGAGATTGAAAAACCGTATCATGTTGATGGGCAAACAATCACTATTGGCTGTTCTATAGGCATCGCGAAATTCCCAGAGCATGCGGATAATTATGAAGAGTTATTAGCGCTCGCGGACAAAGCCATGTACGGCGCTAAAAAAGACGGGCAATCAAGCATCTCATTTGCCGAAAAGGTTGCTTAGTCTACAGATTATCCATGATTGTGTTGAATTGCCTCATATCTAAAGGCTTTTGTAAGATGGCATCAGCCTTACTGTTATAGGCGGCCAAAGCTGTGTGACCACAGCTATCCCCCGAGAGCATCACGGTAGGTATATCTTCGGTTAAAGGGTGCGAGCGCACAATTTTTAAAGCTTCTAAACCATTCATATCGGGCATATGCATATCCAAGATTAAAACGCTGTTATGTTGGATGTGGTCATCGTTATAGCGCCCCGTTTTTTCCATGTAATCAAAAAATTGCGTCGCGGAACTGTGGTGAATGATTTTGCTGACATGTTTCGATTTTGAGAGCAAACGACGAGCTATATAACTATCTTCTTCGCAGTCATCAACGATATGAATTGTATATTGAGCCACGATATCAATCGTATGATTCGAATCCCTGTGCTCTAGCTTTTCCGTGATCTCAAACATGTTTTGTCCCTTTTATTTGTTCACTAATAATACACATGTATGTTTAATGAAGTCTTAAGGAGCGGTTAAAAAATGGTTAATCTAAACGCTTTATTTGTGCGTATAAAAATGCAAATGAAAGGCATAAATTATGATTAAAATTAGACATTCTGATGATCGTGGCCAAGTCGATTTTGGCTGGCTCAAATCACAACATACATTTTCATTCGGGCAGTATCACGATCCTGCTCACATGGGGTTTGGTCCATTGCGTGTGATCAATGAAGACCATATCGATGCTCGAAGAGGCTTTGATACGCATGCCCATGATAATATGGAGATCGTCACCTTGTTATGAGTGGTCAACTTTCGCACGAAGACAGTATGGGCAATAGTTCCTCTATAAAACCTAATGAAGTTCAACGCATGAGCGCGGGCACAGGTATCAAACATAGCGAGTATAATCATTCGGATGATGATGTGCATCTTTTGCAAATCTGGTTTTTACCCGAAAAGAAAAACATTGAGCCGTCTTACGAGCAAAAATTCTTTGATAAAATAGACAATGCTCTCAATCTTGTGTTGTCACAATCGGGGCAAGATAACAGCGTATCGCTCAATCAAGACATTAATATGTTCGCTGGACATTTGAATAAAAACAAAGCGCTTTCTCATGATGTAAATCCTGAGCGCAAGCAATGGTTACAATTAATAAAAGGGTCAATTACACTCAATGATCACGTCATTAATGTGGGCGATGGCGTTGCGATTACAGGAGAAAAATCATTATTCGTTAAAGCTAACGATGACGCGCATTTTATTGTGATGGATATGGGGGCTTAATTTTTACGCTCTAAATTTTTGACAATTTGGGCGGCGCGTCCTGATCCAATTTTATATTGTTTATAATGATCGGGATGTTTTTCATGATAATTTTGATGACCATCCTCGGCCACGATGAATGTTGTGGACTCGACTATTAAAGGGGCGAGGGGGCGATCTAATTCCGCCTCCTTGTCTTTTTTAGATTGAATGGCGAGATCGCGTTCCTCATCATTTTGATAAATAATCGCCGTGCGGTATTTTTGTCCTCTGTCATGGAATTGTCCAGCATCATCATCGGGATCGATATTGACCCAAAATATTTTTAGTAATTCGGCGTATTGCAATACGGAGGGATCATAATGAACCTCAACAACTTCGGTCTTTTCCACAGCGTCGCCAAGGCGCATATAGCCTGATAAGGCTTCATTCACGCCATCGCGTGCTACAAAGCCCGCTTCAATACACCAAAAACATCCACCCGCAAAATACGCTTTTTCCATGAAGTATGATCTAGGACAAAATCCACTCAAGTCAATATAACTTGCGTATGACAAGGGTTTGTGTCATTAACCTTACATAATGACCTTTAAAGATTTAAATTTAAGTGAACCGCTTTTACGTGCCTTGGCCGATAAAGGGTACACTGAACCTACGCCCATCCAAGCCGCCTCTATCCCCCCTGTGTTAGCAGGGCGTGATCTCATGGGCTTGGCACAAACGGGTACAGGTAAAACGGCAAGCTTTACGCTTCCAATGCTCGACATCCTTAATGGAGGCCGCGCCAAAGCGCGTATGCCTCGTGCCTTAATCTTGACGCCAACACGCGAACTCGCGGTACAAATCGGTGATAATTTGGATGCGTATAGTAAATATATGAAACTCACTTATTGCTTGATCTATGGCGGTGTATCACTCCCAGAACAACAAAAACAATTGATGAAGGGCGTGGACATTCTTATCGCCACACCGGGTCGTTTATTGGATATATTTGAACGCGGTGGATTGTTGATGATGGATATGTCGATGGTTGTCTTGGACGAGGCAGATCGTATGCTCGATATGGGGTTCATGCCCGATGTTGAGAAAATATTGTCGCTCACGCCAAAACGTCGTCAAACGATGATGTTTAGCGCAACGATGCCACCCGCGATTAAAAAGATTAAAGATCAATTTATGAACAACCCAGAAGTCGTTCAAATCGAGGCCACATCAAGCGCCGCGACAACGGTTGAGCAAAACCTTGTCATGTGTGCGAGCAACAAAGCCAAAGATCAAAAAACGCTTAATTTACTCAATCAAAAAGAAGTCGAAAGTGCGTTCGTGTTTTGTAATCGTAAGCGCTCGATTGATCCGCTTGCCAAGTTCCTAAAAACAAAAGGTGTTGCCGCCGAAGGTTTGCACGGCGATATGAACCAATCAGAGCGTATCAAAACGCTTGATCGTTTTAAAGCTGGCGAAGTGATGGCACTCATTTGTTCAGACGTTGTGGCACGCGGTATTGATATCAAAGACGTATCACACGTAATCAATTACGACATCCCAATGAATGCCGAGGATTACGTGCATCGTATCGGGCGTACAGGGCGCGCAGGCTCAACAGGCGTGGCGTATTCACTGGCGACAAAGCTTGATGATAAATTCCTTGATGCGATTGAAGAGTTATTAGGCAAAAAGTTTTCAGAGCGCAAGGCGGGCGTTTTAAAAGATGATAATAACAAACAATCATCATCACAACCTGCGCAGAACAAAAAACCAGTTCATAAAAATGCAAAACCAAAACACAATGCTCAGGCAAAACCTAAGCCAAATCATGACGCAAAACCTAAGCATTCACCTAAACCATCAAAATCAACGCAAGATGATATTTCTGAGGAAAACAATGATGGCAAAAAAGGATTTGGTGATGATGTGCCAGACTTTTTAAAAGGATTTGGCTAAACACATTAACATATTGATTACATCTCGTTTATAAATATTTTATAGGGAGAAAAATCATGTTTCATTTATTAAAAATTGCGGCTGAGACTCAAAAGTGCCATCAAAATATGCTTAAGATATTACAGCAAGCTTTGTTGCACCAATTTGCAGATGCTATAATTGCAGATAAAAAATATCAGAGTTTACAAGACGATTTAGATTTAGACGTTAATGATAACGAAACTAATGCTATTATAATGCGATCAAAAAAGCAGGAACTAGACTTCCTTTTTAAAGTTCACGTTGATATTGCTTCCGATTGAGTTGGATTTCCTTTTTTAAAAATAAATATATCCGACACATTTAATGGCCGAGCGCCGTCGCAAGGCACACATTTTCGTTTCATTGGCTCAATCCATCCTGACTGTGATGATCAGAGTTCAATTGATAAACTTAATTTGAATGTTACAAAACAACTTGCTGAACATTTACAAATATTATTGGCAAATCACCCTAGACCTGCCTAAGTAATCTCTTAACTTCCAGTTGACCTGCGCGCTAACCTCTTTCACACTGTGGATATGGGTTGCAAATCACTTGGTATCATAATTTTAAGCGCGTTTATGTGCGTGCATAGTTATGGGTTTGCGCAAACCCCTGCTGATAAAACCAACGTGAACACTGACCCTATGCGCGACATACCGTTTTCAAAGGCTGTTGCGCCCCTTGATGCCGTATCAAAAGATCAGCCGATTTACATCAAAGCCACCGAAATGATATATGAACAGGATACTGAAATTGTGACCGCTTTGGGCAATGTTGATATCTTGCAAGAAGGGCGCAGATTACAAGCCAATAAAGTCACCTATAATGTGAATACGGATGAAGCCACGGCAACAGGCGCGGTTGTCCTCACGGATACAAATGGCGATGTGCACACCGCCGATTTTGTGGAATTGGATGACGCGTTTAAACAGGGCTTTATCCGCAATCTATCATCAATTTTAAAAGACGGCTCACGTGTGCGCGCTGAAAGCGGTCAACGAATTGACGCAAAACGTATCGTTCTTAAAAACGCTTGGTACACGCCGTGTACGGGTTGCGATCAAGAAGACCCCGATTGGAATGTGCGCGCTGATGAGGTTACTTTGGATGAAGAAAACAAACGTGTGGTTTATAAAAATGCAACGTTTGAATTATTTGGTGTGCCCGTTTTATACACGCCTTATTTATCGCATCCCGATGGTACAGAAACACAAAAAAGTGGGTTCCTAGCGCCTCGCGCAGGCTTTGGTTCTCAACTGGGTGGATTTGTAAACACGCGGTATTACCATGCCATTGCTCCCGATAAGGATGCCACAACAGGGGTTATATTAACAGGGCGCGAAGGCGCCGTTCTCACGGGCGAATATCGCCAACGGTTTGAAGATGCCGAAGCCTCCATTGGTGGTACAGTCACCAGTTCATCACGTCCCACACAAAATGGGCGTACAAATAACGAGCTTCGCGGTAGTGTTAAAGGTGATGGGTTATGGCATATTGATAACAACTGGCGTGCGGGTTACAAATTGGCACTTGCCTCGGATGATCAATATTTACGCCAATATAAATTACCGCGTGAAGACGTTCTTGATAACCAAATTTATGCGGAACGATTTGGCGAGCGTGATTATTTCAACGTGAACGCGCAAGCGTTCCAAGACACACGTATTTCACGCCAAGGCATTGATCAACCCCACATTCTTCCTAACGCTCATTTTGAGACGTTAAGTGAGCCAAAAGCGGTGCTTGGTGGGCGCACAAAAATCACAGGGAATGCTCTCGGGTTGGTGCGTGATGGCTCAGGACAAGACGTTCAACGCGCCATTGGTAAGGCCGAATGGAGCAAGCGGACAATTTTACCAGGTGGCTTGGTCAACGATACCAATGCGCAAATTCGAACTGATGTTTACGCCGTGCAGGATAACAACAGTGCCGCAGTGGGACAAAATGACGAAGACATCACCACGCGCAGTTTCGCACAAGCGCATACGCAACTTGGGTATCCTCTCGAAAAAAGACTTGAAAAAGGCAGTTTGATCCTTGAGCCGCGCGGTGCTTTTACCTTGTCTCAAGATGTGGATGATACGAATAATATTCCAAATGAAGATTCTCAAGACGTTGATTTTTCTATCTCGCAATTGTTTTCACCGTCACGCTTTGCGGGGTATGATCGCATTGATGATGGTACGCGTGTAACCGCTGGTCTTTCTACGCAATACCTTACGGATACAGGCAAATCCTCAGAAGTATTTTTTGGTCAATCTTATCGATTATCTGATGACGCAAACCCATTTCCTGCTGGCTCGGGTCTGGATGATAATAAATCCGATTATGTGGGACGTGTTCGTTATACGGGCGCCACTGGGGACTCCATTGAATATAACGGGCGATTTGATTCAGATACGGGTGCATCACAACGCCAAGACGTCACGCTTAATTTAAATCTTGATCCTGTCACTTTGGGCGCCACTTATTTTTACGTTGCCCCTCTGGCTGGTACAGACTTACTTGAAGATCGCGAACAAATGGCTATATATCCAACTATAAAGTTAACGGATGAATGGTCGATGCGATCATTGATACGCTATGATTTAAGCGGGGATCAAAACACAAGGGGCTTACAAACCTTTGGTCTTGGGTTTGACTATATTGGCGATTGTATTGATTTCTCAATCACGGGTAATCGCAATAATTTGGATCAGGCCTCAGGCACAAATGAAACAGAAGTGTTTTTTCGTCTAGGATTTAAAAACTTAGCTGAAATTGAAACATCTGCCTTTTCATTTGGCGAACGAACAGACGAGGATATCAATCAATAATATGCGACTATTTCTTTTTGCCTTAATTTTGATCTTAACGCCAATAATAACGGCGCATGCCCAAAACAAATCACTGACACAATTTCCTGTGCCTATGACCACCAAAACGGTGGATGAATTTACAAAACTTGCTACGCCAATTAATTTTATATTTCCCGACCGTGATCCTTATTTGGATTTCACAGTGATGATCCCTGATACTTGGGAAGCGCGTAATGATGACCAGCTTAAAAACCTCAAAACTTCCAATCGTTTGTTTGGGTATTTGGCATGGTATGACGCGCCAGGGGCGAGTGACAGTGCACGGCCATATTTGACAGTGCGCTCTGTGGCACTTGATTATGAATTATCCGCCAAAAGCTGGTTGATAGGCCATATGTTTGACAATGCATACTCACTCCGCGCTTTACGTGAACGGTCCATTGAGGACGTCGAGGCGGTGTATGTGACGCATGACAAATTGATAACGTATACAACATGGGCGCGGGCTTATGTGATGGGGCCACGTGTGTTATTGGTCGAATATCATGTGCCATCCGAAACCTGGAAACGTGATCGCGACAGTCAATATTGGGCGATGACCACGCTCAAAGCCGAACAAAAAGACAAAGCGCGCATTGAAAAACTGCGTGCCTTTGCATTTCTAGATGTCGCCACATTCCAATACCCACAAAGCTGGGAATTGTTCCGCAATATTGTGAAATCACCTGATTTTTTCCGCGTGGCATTGTTTAACGCAAATTTAAACGCAACACCCTCCACGCAAATCACCGTGCAGGCCACACGTAAAGGCGGGGGCATTAAACCTGCGATTATGGACGCAGAAGAAAAGAAATATTTGGTCAAGCAAAACGTTGTTCTCAACGATCGATTGCCAGCGCCCAATTTTATTCCCTCTAACGCCCAGGTCACCAATAAAAAATATCAAGTGTTTAAGCTGGCCGACAAACCCCGCAATCTTGAAGAGGAAAATAACCCAACGATCAACAAAGAATACTGGCTCACCACGTTTGAAAAAAATGGTGTGGTCTACAGTATTTCAATGTTTATTCCTGCGCGTAACGCAATATACAAAGACTGGGCGCGGGGTACGCGTGCGTATCAAATTATCATCAGCACAGTGGCGGGTAATCTCTTGGGACAAAAAGACATCACCGATAAAAACACGGGTTCAGCGATCCCCTTTTTGAATTGATGCAATAACGTTTTTTACCTTTAACCATCTTTGGATTTATCGAACAACGACATAATAATTCAAATGGCAAAGAAAATGGTGCGGCTGAGAGGACTTGAACCTCCACGAGTTGCCTCGCTGGTACCTAAAACCAGTGCGTCTACCATTCCGCCACAGCCGCGTACACATTTATCAATCTAGTCAAAAGATGGGGTGATCGACGGGGCTTGAACCCGCGACATCCTGGACCACAACCAGGTGCTCTACCGACTGAGCTACGACCACCGCAAATTTTTCATCTTTTGCTCTTTATTGCTAAAGAGATCACTCTCATACGAAAAAAAACGTTATGTTGCAAGATAAAGTTTTGAAAAATACTTGCGCAGATAAGGGCTTTGCTTTAAATCCCTTGATATTGGTCGTTTCGCTTTTATATGAGACAAGGCGTGAACGACGTGGTGTAGAATTATCTACATGAGGAATGAAAAAACGATGTCTCATAAAAAATGGAAATGATCAGATGAAAATACAAGAACTCAAAAGCACCGAACTTAAAAAAGAATATAAAATCAGCATCCCTGTTAAAGATGTTGATGAGAAAGTTACACAACGCCTTAATGTTATTGGCGCAGGCGCAACGATCCAAGGCTTCCGTAAAGGCAAAGCGCCCATTGCAGTTCTTAAGCAACAATACGGACAACGCGCATGGGCTGAGGCCGCCGAACAAGCCGTACAAGAAGCCGCCGATAAAGTGATCAACGATAATAAATTAAAGCCTGCGATGCAGCCACAAATTGAAGTGGAAACATTCGAACAAGGTAAAGACATAGATATTAAACTGTCTATCGAAGTGACTCCAAAAGTGAACATCATGGAGTTTGGTAAAATTGCCGTGACAAATCGCAAAGTCAAAGTGAGCGATGCCGACATTAACGAAACACTTGAAAACATTCGCAATCAACAAAAAGATTTGATTGATGCGCCTAAAACCGCCAAAGCCAAATTGGGTGATACCGTCATTATCGATTTTGAAGGTGATGCCGAAGGTGTTGGCAAATTAGCTGGTATGAAGGGTGAGGGCGCAAGCCTAACACTTGGTGCGAATCAATTCATCCCTGGATTTGAAGAGCAACTCGTTGGCGCCAAAGCTGGCGATGATGTCACTGTCAACGTGACGTTCCCTAAAGATTACCATTCTGCGGAACTTGCGGGCAAAAAAACTGTGTTTGAAACAAAAGTTCACGCGGTTAAGCATTCTAAGCCTGCTGAACTTAATGATGAATTTGCTAAAAAATTAGGTCTTGATAGCCTCAAAGCATTGAAAGATCATGTTGAAAAAGATATCCAAGTCGAATTGGATCGCCTGTCTCGTTTGGCGACAAAGCGCGATATGCTTGATGTGCTTGATACAAACCATGTGTTTGACGTGCCCCAAGGTCTCGTTGATCTGGAATATGCGGAGATTAAAAAACAGGCTCAAAATGAAGATGATGGGTCCGAAGAAGAGCTTAAAGCCATTGCAGAGCGCCGTGTGCGTTTGGGTATTGTGCTCACAGAAGCGGGCGAAAAACATGCCGTTGATGTGACTCAAGAAGAATTGCGCGCCGCCGCGATTGCCGAAGCTCGTAAATATCCTGGTCAAGAAGAGAAAATCTTTGAGATGTTCAACAAGCAACCTGAAATGCTGTCACGCCTGCGTGCACCAGTGTTTGAGGAAAAAGTTGTTGATTTGATACTTGAAAAAGCCAAAGTCACTGAAAAAGTCGTGACGCGTGATGAGTTGATTGCTTATTTAGAGGAGGCAGACACTTATGCTAAACCTTCTAGCAAAAAAGCAGCTGCGAAAAAACTAGCGACAAAGAAAAAAGCCGACGCTAAAAAGTAAGCATTAATTATTTTAAATTAATTAAGCGGGCTTTGTGCTCGCTTTTTTAATGCCTCTTGCTCTTTGCGCGACATTTGCTAGATTGGTTTTATTGATTCACGCATAACATAGGAGCTATGAGCACATGATAACAAGACAAGATGAAATCGTAATGGACCTCGTTCCAATGGTAATTGAGCAAACGGCACGTGGTGAGCGTTCGTTTGATATTTTCTCTCGCTTGCTCAAAGAGCGTATTATCTTTTTAACGGGCGGTGTGCATGACAATGTGGCAACACTCGTATGTGCGCAGTTATTGTTCCTCGAGTCTGAGAACCCTGACAAAGATGTGTATTTTTACATCAACAGCCCAGGCGGTGTGGTGACATCCGCCATGGCGATGTATGACACGATGCAATACATCAAACCTGATGTGAACACGGTGTGTATCGGTCAAGCGGCCTCTGCTGGCTCTTTATTGCTACAATCTGGCGCTGAAGGCAAACGCTTCTGTTTACCAAACAGCCGTATTATGGTTCACCAACCATCTGGTGGCGCGCAAGGTATGGCGTCTGATATTGAAATCCAAGCCAGAGAAATTTTAAAACTCCGCAAACGCTTGAATGATATGTATGTTGAGCATACGGGTCGCAAACTCTCTGAAATTGAAAAAGTGATGGATCGCGATACATTTATGTCCGCCGAAGAAGCTAAGAAGTTTGGTCTTGTGGATCACGTGGTGTCAAACCGCGATGACATTTCAAAAGTCTTGGAAGAGGCGGCTAAAAAAGCCAAAGAAAAAGAAAAAAAATAAACAATACGTCACGACCTGTCTCAACGATTAAAGCAAGCACACAATCTGAGCTTGCGAATTGTGTACAAATTAGGACATTGGTGTTTGTCGTTGGTCAGAAGGTTCCAAGAGTTCGTGAAATCGACCAATATGAAGATAAATGCATATATTTATTAGCTTATTTAGATAAGGTTGCTGTCGGAACTATACGTTGGCGTTTGGAAGATGATACTGCAATCGTAGAAAGATTGGCTGTTATGGAAGACGCTCGAGGTCAGGGTGTTGCTCAAGCACTTACTTTATCTGTTATGGATGATATTTGCGATAACTCTAAAGCTAAAAAAATTAAAGTTGGTGCGCAAAGTTACCTTATTCCATTTTATCAAAAATTTGGATTTGAAAGCATAGGGGATGAGTATTTAGAAGCTGGCACGATTCCCCATCAAGATATGGTTAAAAAAATAAACTAAAGTTGTCCCAAAATTAATTTGATAATCCAATTATTATTCCGCCTAAAAATATCAACCCTATTGAAGCAAGGTTGCGTTTGTTGGGCGTCACTTCACCGCTAAGAATATCGCTTAACGTGACCATAGCAACGCCAACAAACCCTAGGATCATGAGCGTTGTGATGCTCAGTGCAGCAATAGAATAAGTTTGGGCAATGGCGGCAACCATGACACAGGTCACGGCAATTATAATGCGTGAATTGGGGAGTGCTCCAGATATGCGGGCGGTCTTGTAATCTTTACTGCCAATAAACCAAAATGTTGCGAATAAGATCGTGTTTCCTATCACTGTATGACGCAAAGGTTGGTCACCCGATAGAATGAGACAGTCTTTAAAAAACGCATAACCCACAGGCGAAATCCACATCAGTAGGATCAATAATATAATGCTTTGCCACAATGGGAATGGTGCTGGCACACGCACATCGGCTTCCTGGGCGGTAATGGGACGTGTGGATAATAAGACACCACCTGCTATGGCTAGTATACCCCCAAGGCAATATAGAAGTGACCAACTGGATACACCGTACCAAAAATAATCAATGATGATTGAGGCGACCATACTCAAACCACGACGATACCCATTTAATTCTGTGAGCGCTTGATAACGAGATAAAAAGACCAACACGTAATTGGCCAAAAGGCATAAGCATAGCCAAGCGAAAAGTTTGTACCAATAAATAGCAGGGAATATAAAACTGCTATGGTCATTATAAACCAATACGGCGCCTATAACTGCAAATAAAGGAATGGCCCAAACGGTTTGCGCCATAACACCTGTGGTACTTGCGCCAGCTTTACGAGAGAATTTATTGACGATCGAAACTGAGGTGAAACAAATGCGGGCTATGAGTTCAAGAAAAATGGGGACGAACATTTATATTCTACCTTTTTGTTGTTATGAACGCACCAGACACGCTATGATTTTTAAAGCTTGATCTGTAGACAAATGAGAATCACGCCCTAGTTGAATAAGTATAGCGAACAAGATTAGGTTTAAAAAAATGATTAAAAAAATGCCCGTCCTACCACTGCGTGATATCGTTGTGTTCCCTCATATGATTGTGCCGTTATTTGTAGGGCGTGATCGCTCTGTGGCGGCACTCGAACAAGCGCTTGAGGATGACCGCCTTGTGATGCTCGTGAGCCAGAAAAATGCCAACACGGACAGCCCTAAAGAAAAAGACATTTATAAACTTGGCACTATTGGCAAAGTGCTCCAGCTTTTGAAATTACCAGATGGCACGGTCAAAGTGCTTGTTGAGGGCATTGAACGCGCCAAATTATTAGACCTTGTTGATAATGGCACCATGTTCGAGTGCGAGGCGCAAATGCTGGGCGAAGTTGCCCCTGATATGGATGAATTGAAAAAACTCGCGGGCGCTGTGCAATCCGAATTTGAAGAGTATGTGAAGCTTAATAAAAAAATTGCGCCTGAGCTTATGGTGTCCATCAATCAAATTGATGATCCATCAAAACTTGCCGATACCATTGCCGCGCATCTAAATTTATCCCTTGAAGAAAAACAAGAATTGCTTGAATTGCCAAAAGTTTCAGGTCGTCTCGATCGTATTTTTGCCGCGATGGAAAGCGAAATTGGCGTTTTGAAAGTTGAAAGACGCATTAAATCACGCGTGAAACAACAGATGGAAAAAAATCAGCGCGAGTATTATTTGAATGAGCAAATGAAGGCCATTCAAAAAGAATTGCATGATGACGGCGAAGGCAATTCCGAAATGGGTGAGATAGAAGCCAAGATTAAAGCCACAAAGTTTTCTAAAGAAGCGCGCGAAAAAGTGACCGCCGAGTTTAAAAAACTTAAACAAATGAGCTCAATGGCGGCCGAAGCGGGTGTTATCCGCAATTACATTGATTGGCTGACATCCATTCCGTGGAAAAAATACACGTCTGTCAAAAAAGATCTTAAAAACGCAGAAAAAGTGCTTAACAGCGATCATTACGGGCTTGAAAAAGTTAAAGACCGTATTTTGGAATATTTAGCCGTGCAAGTGCGCTCTAATACCGTTAAAGGGCCTATATTGTGCCTTGTGGGGCCTCCTGGGGTTGGTAAAACATCGCTTGGTCAATCAATTGCTAAGGCCACAAATCGTAAGTTTGTTCGTATGGCGTTGGGCGGGGTGCGTGACGAGAGTGAAATCCGCGGTCATCGTCGTACCTATATTGGTTCTATGCCAGGGCGCATTATCCAAGGATTGAAAAAAGCGAAATCCGCTAATCCATTGTTCTTACTTGATGAGATAGATAAATTGGGTAACGACTGGCGCGGCGATCCAAGTTCGGCGCTTTTAGAGGTACTTGATCCTGAACAAAACTCTACGTTTAACGATCATTATTTAGAGGTTGATTATGATCTCTCGAAAGTTATGTTCGTGTGTACGGCCAATAGTATGAACATTCCGCACGCGCTGCGTGATCGTATGGAAATCATTCATATTTCTGGGTACACAGAAGAAGAAAAATTGGAGATTGTTGACCGTCATTTGATGGACAAACAACGCAAAGCCGCGAATTTAAAAAAATCAGAAATTAAAATCTCCAAAGAAACCGTGCGCCAACTCATACGTTATTATACGCGCGAGGCGGGCGTTCGTAATTTGGAACGAGAAATTGCCAAATTATGTCGCAAAGCCGTTAAGGAAATTATCGTCAGCAATAAAAAAAGCGTGTCTATCACGCCGTCCAACTTGGAAAAATACGCAGGCGTTAAGAAATTCCGTTACGGTCTAATCGAAGAAGAAAACCGTGTGGGCGTGGTCAACGGGCTTGCCTATACTGAGAGTGGCGGCGATTTACTGCCTATTGAGGCCGTGAACATGCCCGGTAAAGATGGCAAAGTGACCTATACAGGTAATCTTAAAGATGTGATGAAGGAATCGATTGTGGTCGCTGAAATGCTTATCAAGTCGCGCGCGCGTGATTTTGGTATTAAGTATTCTGAGCTTAACAAACGACAACTCCATGTTCACGTGCCTGAAGGGGCTGTGCCAAAAGATGGTCCTAGTGCGGGCGCGGCGATGGTCACAGCGATCGTCTCGAGCCTCACAGACAATCCAATTCGCCGCGATGTCGCAATGACGGGTGAAGTGAATTTAAGAGGCCGTGTGACAGCCATTGGCGGATTGAAGGAAAAATTGCTCTCAGCGCTTCGTGCGGGCATCACCGAAGTAATGATTCCCGAAGAAAATGTGAAGGATTTAGCCGATCTTCCCGCCATAATTAGGAAAAAACTCACTATTTCCCCAGTTTCCACCATAGATGAGGTGCTTTTAATTGCTCTTGAGAATCCTCTCCAACCTATTGATATTAATGAAGAAGATCAAGAAGATGCACCGCAAAAAAGCTTGGAAAGCGCAGATTCTTTGGGTTCTAACGTAATTAGTCATTGAAATCTATTTGAATCAGGTATAAATATAATAATGCTGTAGCCGTTATGGTGCCTTTGATGTAGCGTAATGGTGAAGCACGAGACGTGAATTTTTCATGTTTTGTTATTTTTAACCTAAACCTTAAAGGGGATTTTACCATGAACAAAGGTGAACTCGTATCTGCCGTAGCTCAAGAAGCCGGTCTAACAAAAACTAACGCTGAAACAGCTGTAAATGCTGTTTTCCAAACAATCCGTAACTCAGTATCAAAGGGCGAAGAAGTCCGTCTTATTGGTTTCGGTACATTTGCTGTGACTAACCGTGCTGCCTCAACAGGTCGCAACCCACGCACAGGCGAGCCAATCAAAATTCCAGCGAAGAAGCAAGTAAAGTTCAAAGCTGGTAAAGATCTTAAAGAATCAGTGAACAAGAAAAAATAATTTCTCGTTCGACGATTATATATCAAAGCCCTGCTGTCATAGCGGGGCTTTTTTATGAGCATCTGAAAACAATATATTGACATAACATATTTAATATGACATATTCTTTAATAATTTAGAGGAGAACATCATGTCAGATATGGGTAA
>JBBKXB010000031.1:0-20311 GCA_037969255.1 Bdellovibrionales bacterium
GGCATGGCGGGCGTATTAGATAGCGCTCGTTTCCGTTACTTCCTTGCCGACGAATTCAAAGTATCAGTCGAAGACGTATCGGCATTCGTTCTTGGCGGTCACGGCGACACGATGGTGCCGCTTGTACGTTATTCCACCGTGGCGGGCATTCCATTGCCAGATTGCGTTAAAATGGGTTGGACAACACAAGCCAAAATTGATGCGATTGTTGATCGCACGCGCAAAGGTGGCGGTGAGATTGTGAACTTACTAAAAACGGGTTCTGCGTTTTATGCACCAGCGGCATCAGCCATTGCTATGGCCGAAAGCTATTTACGTGACAAGCGCCGCGTTCTACCTTGTGCCGCCAAGCTTAATGGCGAATACGGTATCAAAGGATTATACATTGGTGTGCCCGTGATCATCGGTAAAAACGGCATTGAAAAAATCATCGATATTAAATTGAATGATGATGAACAAAAAATGTTTGATAGCAGTGTTGAAGCGGTTAAAGAATTGGTTGATGCCATGGAAGCGTTGGACAACAAGGCGGCTTAAGACAATATCTATCTAAGGGCTGGTAAATGAGGCTCTATGTTCCAGCCAACCGCGACCCTCGTTTGGGACGATGTTGTTGATTTTAATCGGTCTACAGGAAGCACTGTGAAGCGGTAATTGAACTCGTTCATCAAGCCTAGTTTTGTGCGCGCGACACAATTACTTGCTGTGGCATTTTTATTAGAACATGCAACGCTAGTATTTTGTGCTTTGATGGCTGCCCAGCGTGCATAATTAGCAGGTTTGTCACTATCCTTTAAATTTATCAAAGCTTTAAAACGTCCGTAACCCAACACATGCATATCATAAAAATAATGCGGATTTTGATTAAAGCTTTCTTTCTTTAAAGCTGTGGTTCTGATAATGCGCGCCGCATTATCAGCATGGAGCATGAGCACCATTTTGGAAGACAAAAGTCCATAACGGCCATTTTTGATGATTTGATCGCGCATGGCAGACATGCTTTCGGGCACATTATTATTGGTGAAGTTACGATCCGCTGTGTTATCGCGTTGCATTAATTTTTTTTCATTTTTTTTGTAATATTGTTTAAAAGCATCCCAACTTTGTGCGTCGGCTTGTTCATTAAGGCCAAGCTCAGAGGCAGAGAAATGACCCGTGGCTATGCTCATTAATGTTTTGTCCTCAACATGCCATATACCATTGACGCGTTTATTTAAATCGTTGTTCAGCTCTGATCCAAAATAGCTTTCCATTTCGGCAAAAAGAATTAGCATAACCATAGCTTCTTTACGTGTGCCTATGCCGTTATTAATTAAAAATTTTCTGTGCTCATTATTGCTCCACAATTCTTCAATACCTGCGGCGGTAGCGATTGGCCACAAACGACCCGTTTCTACGACATCTGTGTTTTTGAATGCGTCTTGGAGATATTGAGTTTGTGTGTATTCAGCTATTAAACCGCGCAATTGTGGGTCATTAATTTTTTTAATAGAGTAATCTAGATTTGTACGTGCGAGTTGCGCATCCGTGATGCCGTGCCAATGACGCGCCTGAGCCGTATGAGCTCGTGCTGGTGATGAAGCAATTTTAACAATTTGATCAATTTCACCAACATTGTCCTTAGTGTCAGGTGACGATTGATGGGATGGCGCGCCATCGGTAAGAATGAGCGCTAAAGCTAAGCGAGTTATCATGTGAGATTGATTTTTTGCGCCCAAATTATTATAAGCTGCAGTGGCCATATTAAAAGCGCGACGCGTGAGCGACACGGCCTGCGTTGCCAATGATGTTATAGACTCTAAGCCTTTAGAATGTTGCGATCCACTCACGTTTCTAATGGTGCGAACGGGTGAGGACACCGATTGTTTTGTATTGACCAAACGTTCCACTTCTATGCCTTCTGTCACGATGTGCGCATAAAGTTGGTTGGCTACAATATGTGTAATTTCGCGCGCTTTACCGAGCATCCCGTGGCGTTCTTCGGCCTTCCATTGCCCAGATGTAGATTCGAAAAAATTTTGAAATTCTGGCCAGAATCTTTTGAGTGCTTTTTTATCCAGTAAAAATACTCGCCCGTCACTTTCGCAGTGAATGGTTTCTATACCTTTAATGTCTCGATACAGCCCAAACGTCATACCGTGAGCAGTGAAAGATTGTCCTTGAGGGGTGGCTAAAGCATTCATCACCACAGAGTATACGACAAATTTATTAATATGTAAACTATATAATTCGTTTAGAATATACGGGCAAAGGCGATGGCTATTTTATCTTTATAATACTGAAGGTTAAAGAGTCCTTTGATCTCATCTTCCGAGAGCTTTTGCTTGACCATATCGTCCTTTAAAAGCTCTTTTTCCAATGTAGTTTCGCCTAAATTATGCCAGACATTCATCGCGCAGGTTTGTGCCACTGTATAAGCATCTTCACGGCTCATATCATTTTGCGTGAGGGCAAGCATGACGCGCTGTGATGCCCATAGACCGCCCGTAGACCATAAATTCTTATCCATGCGTTCAGGATACACTAATAATCGCTCAATCACGCCCGCGAGGCGGTTCAATGTAAAATCAAGGGCGATAAGCGCATCAGGCAATTGTGTGCGTTCAACGGCAGAATGAGAGATATCACGTTCATGCCATAGTGCCACATTTTCCATCGCTGGAATCACGGCAGAGCGTACCACGCGGGACAAGCCCGTCATGTTTTCGGACAATACAGGATTGCGTTTATGAGGCATGGCAGAGCTGCCTTTTTGCCCTTCGTCAAAATATTCTTCGGCTTCGCGGACTTCGGAGCGCTGCAAGTGACGGATTTCAACCGCCAGATTTTCAACTGAGCTCGCGATAATACCACACATGGCAAAATAAAAGGCATGACGATCACGCGGGATCACTTGGGTGGAGGCATCTTCCTCTTTCAAACCAAGCGCTTTGGCAACATGAGCTTGTGTTTTTGGTGTCACGGTGGAGTATGTACCAACCGCGCCAGATAATGCGCACACAGAGATTTCTTTTTTGGCGAGTTCAAGGCGTTTTTCGGCGCGATCAAATGCCGACCAATGACCAGCCAATTTCAAACCAAAGCTTGTTGGTTCGGCGTGGATACCGTGTGAACGGCCGATACAAATTGTTTCTTTGTGCTCAATGGCACGTTTTTCCAAAGCGTCTTTGACACGGCGCACACTGTCCAATAATACGTCTGCGGCATCGCGCAGTTGCATAGCAAAACCAGTGTCGAGCATGTCAGAGCTGGTGAGGCCTTGATGGACAAAGCGGGATAGCGGGCCAATTTGTTCGCCAATATGCGTAAGGAATGCAATGACGTCATGCTTAACGACGGCATCAAGCGCGTCAATTTTTTCAATGTTAATTTCTTTGATGTTATCAAATGCGTCGGCCACACCTACAGGGATAATGCCTTGGGCTTCCATGGCCTCGCACGCGGCGCGTTCAATAAGGAGCCAATTTTTGAATTTAGATTCAGGGGCGAAAATATTAGCCATTTCTGGGCGTGAGTAACGATCAATCATAGGTATAGTTTTTTACACGGGCATGCTAAATTTTCAAGTTGATATTACAATGACATAATGTTATTGAATTGTTATGTTGGTCACTGATTTTAATTTTGTACGACAAAAAGCACACACATCCCTTCAAAGTGCGCTCAAAGCGCATTATTATATGGATAACGCTCAAGACCACTTATTTGAATTTCTTTCATATTATCGAAATTATTTACCGACCGTATCTCAAGCTGACACTGATGCTCTCATGACTGGACTTATGCTAAGCTTTAGTGGTGACGTACCATTTACTATCCAACAGAACAGAAGTTCTTTTTTCTATCGTTTTGAAGAAATGATTGAATTAAGACCCGATCTCATTACGCAAAAACATCTAAAACAAATGATTTCCAGCTTGATTAATTTACTGCCCAAGCAACTTAACGAGACTATTCCTTTGATTATAGGCGTTAAAAAATGCGCCATACATACTCCACATTTATTTGATCAAGAAGTGATGATATCTGTGGAAATGCTCAATGCAACTCACGATAATTTTTTTAGAAAAATTAATGATATTAAGGGTGAACTAAAACATTACAGAGCGATTAAGATATAATTTTATAGTTGATATTACAATGACATAATGTTATGACGGTTGTTATGAATGACAAACGAGTAAAATCTCAATTCGGTGTGACCTGTATTTGTAAGGGTTCTCTTTATCATGCCAAAAAAATGCAACACGATGGTAAATATGCGGCGTCGCTTCTAAAAGACTATGCACAATATGCCTCAAAAAATCATAGTTTAATAGATAGTGATGAACTGCAGTTATTGTATGACATCATGATGTTTCCCACTCCTGTTTCAAACGACAAGGTGTTTAAAAATAATACATCTAACAACAGAATTCAAGCCTATAACATATTTGTGGCTTCTTGTTGCGCCCGTGTTGATTTGATTAAAGAAGAGTGGGTGGATGGATTGTTAAACGCCATGATGAATAATTCTCAACTTTCCCAAGACGTTATGCCAAATGCAGCCATTATTAAATTTGTGCAAAATGGGTATATATTGCAGCCAAGTTCAGCCTTAATTTTGGGCGAGCTTCAAAGACGAGATGACGAGGTATTAGACAATGTTGTGCCATTTGATCCGCACATTGCTTCATCTGATCCACATATTGCTTCAATAGGGCAGTTGGTCACAAGATTTTGTGATAATCTAGTCAATAGCGGTCGCGTGGGGCGCAAGCCATAAATGGACTTAACCCATAAAACCCTTTTTCTTCATAGAGCCAACTTCGGATTTTGAGACAATCAAGTGATCATGCACGGCAATGCCTAAGCCTTTTGCGGCATCAATAATTTGATTGGTGAGCGCGATGTCAGCCGCGCTGGGGGTGCTGTCTCCGCTGGGATGATTATGCACAAGGATCATGGCGGTGGCACCAATTTCCAAAGCCCGTTTCACGATTTCTCTAGGGTAGGCGGCGGTTTGATCCACAGTACCGCTATGTTGTAATTCATCCGCCATAAGATGATTTTTCTTGTTTAAAAATAATATGCGAAAATGCTCAATGGGTGCTTGGGCGAGTGTGCTTTTGAGGTAATCCAAGAGCGCTTGCCAGTTTGAAAAGATCGGTAAATCCATGAGATCTTGTGCCATCATGCGTGTCGCGCCCGCTTGAATGACTTTGAGCGCCACGGCAACGGTTTCCCCAACGCCTTTCATTTCCATCAATTGTTTTTGTGGTGCGCCGATAACGCCCGTAAAACTTCCAAATTTTTTGATGAGTTGTTTTGCAAGAGGTTTAACATCTCTTCGAGGAATGGCGGTGGATAAAATAAGTTCAAGGAGTTCATAATCGGCAAGACTTTCAGCGCCTTTATCAACAAAACGAGCGCGAAGACGAGCACGATGACCAGCGTTTAAATTTTCAGGTTTTTTATCATCATCCATTAATTAAAACGGTGTGTCCGTGCCATTGCGGGAAAGCGTGAATATTTCAACGCCATCTGCCGTCACGCCCATAGTGTGTTCAAATTGCGCGGTAAGGCTTTTGTCTCGTGTCACGGCTGTCCAGCCATCGCTTAGAACTTTTGTATCGGGTCGACCCGCATTGATCATGGGCTCAATGGTGAAAAACATACCGACTTCCATTTTTGCGCCTTGTCCACGTGCGCCATAATGAAGCACGGAAGGGGCATCATGAAATACTTTGCCAATACCATGTCCGCAAAAATCTTCGACAATGGAAAAGCCAGCAGGAATAGCGACATCCATAATCGCCGCGCCAACATCGCCAAATGTAGCGCCAGCTTTAACTTCGCGGATACCAGCCCACATAGACTCGAATGTGTTTTTGGTCAGGAGATCAGCTTTAACTTTGGGTGTGCCACAATAATACATGCGCGAGGTGTCGCCGTGATAGCCGTCCACAATGACGGTCACGTCGATGTTGAGAATATCGCCGTCAACGAGTTGTTTCTCGCTCGGGATGCCGTGGCACACGACATGGTTCACAGAGATACAGGTGGAATGTGCATAACCTTTATACCCCACGCACGCAGGGATGGCTTTGTGATCAGTGATATATTTTTGGCACAGGAAATCGAGATGGGCTGTGCTAACCCCTGGCACAACATGTTCACCGATCATGTCCAACACTTCGGCGGCCAATTTGCCAGCTTTGCGCATACCCTCAAAATCTGAAGGTTCATAAATCATTATTCCGTCGCGGTTTCTAGAACTCATAGTGCTAAGTTTTAGGTGGGAATTCGTAAAAAGTAAAGATGAAGGGGGTGAATTAAGCGTAGCCCCGGCCGGACTTGAACCGGCACGCCCGTAGGGCGAACGATTTTAAGTCGTTTGCGTCTACCAATTCCGCCACGGGGCCATGCGCTTAAGTGTTTCTTTTACTGATAAAATTTGATGACGGCAAGGGACTTCGTGTTATTTTACAGCGTTTTTAAGAAATCTTTTCCATGCTTTGTGAGGCCGATGATTTTGCGGCGCTTTTCATCCTTTGCAATCTTAACTGTCAAAAGGTCATATTTCTTTACGTCCGATAACGCTGCCACCACGCGCGATATGGTTGAAAGAGGCATATCTGTGCGCTCCGCCAGTGTGGTGATTGATAGGCCTTCATCATGCGCGACCTCAAGATAGGTGAGGGCATAAGACACAGGAAAACCATGCGCCAAGGCGCTGAATTTTTTAAGTGTGTCATGGGCATCATTGAGTGACATAAGAGAATCATAATTCCTTTGTGTCTCTACTGTGCCCTATAATGCCTTTAGGTGTAAATAAGTTGCACGGCGGGTAAGCAAATGAGCCATTCTCCGCGCACTCGTTCAATACGTATATTTTGTAACATCCAATCTTTGCGAAACACAATCCACAATGCATGGTTGTATGTTAATTTCAAATATAGACCCATTGTTCTTAAAACCACCCTTAGCATCACTGTTTTATTTTTTATTATTATATAAATATAATACAACCATAAGGTTAAAAAATTGTTAAGCCACTTTATGGAGTTTTTTGCCATCAGAGCGCACGCAGAGCCGAAGTTTTTGGATGGCGTCTTGTGACGGGCTTAGACCATGACCTGCAAAGATTGACGAGATTTTACCATGCGTGTCAAAAAGCTGTTCTTTGCGCAAGATCACCATGCCGCCAATAATCGCGTGCTCATCGAGCAACACAACATCCATGCCCATACCGCGAATAAAGACGGGACCTTTGGGCATTGGACACAAATTGCCTTTGTTCATAAATGCCGCACCGCCAAAGTGGGAGGATTGTCTAAAATCACTTTTCAAAAAGTGATGACATCCAAACAAAGCGCCGCGAAAATCCGTGTATAAAGCCTCGCAATTCGTCATAGCTGTGTCTTTAAATTGCGCACCCACGCACGATGCATCAGTCAACGTCACATTCGTTAAGTTGCACGTTTCAAATTGTGCTTTGATAAATGATCCTTCGGACAAATTGGCGCCCTCGAAATTAACGCGTGTGAATTTGGCGTAGTTAAATGATCCACCATCAAAATTTCCATTGCGTAAATCAGCATTCGAAATTTCTAAATAATCAAGTTTGATATGATTGTTAATGGCATGTTCAATAGCGTGTTTTAAGGAGATAAAATCTCCGAGTAATAGAGTTTTGCGTGTGTTCCACGCGATCAGTTCGATATGCATTGTTTTCCCCTCTGCACTATGTTTTTATTATTATGACTAATTAATACCACAGATAGTTGCAAGATTGCAAGTATTTTTTTATAAAAAAATGCGCTATCTAAAAAACATGTCTTTAGAAAACGGCGTCAAAGTCATTAAATCCTTTGCTCAGCGCATGCCTGATACCCCAGGCGTGTACCAAATGCATAATGAAAATGGTGATTATTTATATATTGGCAAAGCCAAATCTTTAAAAAAACGTGTTGTGAGTTACACGCGCCCGAGTGCTTTGCCGATGCGATTACAACGCATGATCGCAGGCACAATGACCATGGAATTTACGTTGTGCGAAACCGAAACAGATGCGCTTATTTTGGAACAAGCGCTTATTAAAACGAAAAAGCCGCGCTATAATATCCTCCTGCGTGATGATAAGAGTTTTCCGTACATGATGATGGACCCAAGCCATGATTTTCCGAGCATAAGCAAACACCGCGGGCGACAAGACAGAGCCAAGAAATATTTCGGACCATTTGCCTCGGCCTATGCCATGAACAGGGCGCTTTTGGATATTCAACGCGGATTTCAAATTCGTAATTGTACGGATGGTTATTTTGCCAATCGCAACCGCCCATGTTTACAATATCACATCAAACGTTGCACCGCGCCATGTGTGGGTAAAGTGACAAAGGAAGATTACGCCCAACAACTCAATGAAGCCTTGGCATTTATCGAAGGGGACGATGATACATTGCAAAAAAAATTACGTGGTCAAATGGAACATGCCAGCGAGGCTTTGGAATATGAACGCGCCGCGCAAATTAGGGATCGCATTGAGGCGCTCAGTTTTATCCAAGGTCACAACACGCAAACGCGATTGCCGTACCCAGAGGTTGATGTTTTCGCATTTGCGCGAGAGGGGTCGATCAGCACGATGCGTGTGTCATTCATCAGGCGTGGGCGCGAGTATGGCCACACCAGTTTCCACCCGAGCCATGACGACACCCAAGCGACAGGCGCTTTGATGCGTGACTTTATAATGCAGTTTTATATCAATCGATCCATGCCCGTGACGATCATGCTTTCGGATATGCCTGAAGATTTACAGCTTATACAAGACGCGCTCTCTAAAATAGCAAGCAGGCAAATCTCAGTGACGTTGCCATTAAAGGGCGCTAAAAAAAATTATCTTGATCAATGCATGAAAACCGCGCGCGCCGATTTGGCGATGCATGTGGCGCACACCAAGGTGACAGATGATTTATTGCAAAAATTAGGCGCGCTCGTGAATTTACCCGAAGCCCCAACGCGCATCGAAATTTATGATAACTCTCATATCCAAGGCGCGTTTAAAGTGGGCGCGTATGTGGTTTATGACGAAGGCGGGTTCAATAAAAAAGAGTATCGCCAATATAATATCACCGAGACAGACAAGGGTGATGATTTTGCCATGATGCGCGAGGTTATGCGCCGCCGTATCTTACGCATCAATGAAGGGGGCGTTGCGCCAGATTTGATGATCATTGATGGCGGTAAAGGTCAGATGACGCAAATTATGGAGATCATGGATGAATTTTGGGCACGAGATGAGGCGCGCCCTGCAATCTTAGGCGTGTCCAAAGGTGTAGATCGTCATGCGGGTCGCGAGATATTACATTTTATCAATCGCTCAGAAATTCAGCTAGAGCCCAGAGATCCATTGTTGCATTTCATTCAACGTTTACGAGACGAGTCTCATAGATTTGTTATTGGTCGCCACCGTAAAAAAAGAGAAAAATCAATTGATAGCAATGACTTAGGTGACCTGCCTCAGGTGGGGGCCAAACGTAAGAAGGCGTTGCTCAATCATTTTGGTTCCGCCAAGGCTGTACGAGGCGCTGGAGTTGAGGCTCTGCAGTCTGTTGAAGGCGTGTCAAAAACGCTCGCCGATAAAATATATAAATACTATCATGAATAATATTCCTAATTTGTAATATCTTCACATTACCTCTTGCACTTTAAAAACCCATCATGCTAGCTTGCAGATATTATTTTGAATTGAAATGACATAATTCATAAATGAAAGAGGTTACATATGTTTCAAAAAATTAAGCCCGTTAATCAGCCCGAGAAAAAAGAAGAGAGCAAATCTTCCGTAACCTCGAATGATGATAAAACAACGACCAAAACAAGCGCTAATGATAGCAAAGACACAAACAACACTGCCAACACAACGACCACCAACAAGGAGACAAAAACCATGAGCGAGTCAAAAAAAGACAATGATGTAGAATTAGACGGATTAACAAAACGTAGTGAAACAGGTGCGTACAGCCCGCGTCCAGCCGCCACAACATCTGCTGGGTTCTCATCGTTTCCTGGAGCGCGTTCAAGCAATAGCTCAGACAGTTCAAATTCTTCTGCAACGCCGACACCTGTTGCCAGCGATCGTCAATTGCTGATAGGAAAAGGCATCAACATTTCTGGTGAAATCGATGCCTGTAACCATTTGGTTGTTGAAGGCCAAGTTGATGCGACATTAAAAGGCGCAAACATTTTGGACATCGCTGAAAGCGGAACGTTTTATGGCTCAGTCGAAATTAATGAAGGCTCTGTGGCTGGACGTTTCGAAGGCGATCTTAAAGTTGAAGGTCGTTTAACAATCCGCTCAACTGGGGTGATCATCGGTTCATTGCAATATGGCGAATTGGCCGTTGAAGCTGGCGCCACGATTGAAGGCAAAATTGCACCGCTTTCATCTTCACCTGCCACGCGTTCATCTAGCTCAAAATCATCAATGTCTTCTTCTAGCAAGAATTCAACACCTGCTAAAAAAGCGTCAGTGTCTATGGATAACGAGCTTCCATTCGCGACAAAAGCTTCTTAATTTAAGATATATAAATAATTTAATGAAAACGGGGCTTCGGTCTCGTTTTTTTATGATATTTTTTATGTTCTAAAGGCTGAAGGGCATAAATCATTTAAAATGCATGTGTCGCACTTTGGGTTACGCGCCACGCATGAATAACGCCCATGTAGGATGAGCCAGTGATGAGCTTGGTATAAAAACTCCTTTGGCACGCGTAGTAGCAAATCTTTTTCAACAGCATCGGGAGTTGTGCCGTTTGATAGTCCAAGGCGGCGCCCAAGGCGATACACATGCGTATCCACCGCAATCGTGTGTTTCCCAAACGCTATATTTAAAACAACATTGGCGGTTTTACGCCCGACCCCTGCGAGCGCGATAAGCTCTTTTTCAGTTTGCGGGGTGTCGCAGTTATGATCATCGAGTAATTGTTGCGATAGTTTTATCACATTGGCGGCCTTGGCGTTATAAAGTCCGATGGTTTTGATGTGTTGTTTCAATCCTTCTTCTCCCAATGCGAGCATATCATTTGGATTATCAATGCGTTGGAATAATTCTTTGGTGGCTTTATTAACGCCCACATCGGTGGCTTGAGCCGATAACACAACGGCCACCAATAATGTATAAGTATTTGTGTATTTGAGATCGCTTTTCGGATCGGGCATGGCTTCACGTAAACGGCGAAACATTTCATAGATAGTTGCCTTGTTAGGTTTTCTCATAGATACATGTCTAATGGATTTTGCCCTTTATTTCCACTGGCCTTTTTGTGAAAGCAAATGCCCGTATTGTGACTTTAATTCCCATGTGCGGAATCATATCGATCAAAACGCGTGGCTGGATGGGTATATAACAGAATTAAAGTATTGGGCAAAAAAGACACAAGGACGGCGCGTCACAAGTATATTTTTCGGGGGCGGAACGCCATCATTAATGAATCCTGATATTCCCGCCAAACTGATTGAAAAAGTGCGTGCTTTGTGGGCGTGTAAAGATGATTTGGAGATAACCTTAGAGGCCAATCCATCAAGTATTGAAGCGGCACGTTTTAAGGGTTTTTACGAGGCAGGGATTAATCGCGTGTCGATTGGTGTGCAATCGTTACGTGATGATGTGCTTAAGTTTTTAGAGCGTCCACATAATGCAGATGAGGCACGGCAAGCCATTGATACAGCAAATGATATATTTGACCGCGTATCATTTGATTTGATATATGGACACCCGATGCATAGCCCCGATGAATGGCGCGCTGAGTTAAAAGAGTGGTTACCACTGACTAAAGGGCATTTATCGGCATACCAATTGACCATTGAACAGGGCACAAATTTTGCCACGCGGTACAAGCGCGGCGAGTTGATTATGCCGAGTGATGACACACAGGCTGAATTTTTTGACATCACTATGGATGAATGTACGGCGCACGACCTTAATCAATATGAAGTGTCAAATTATGCGGCTAACAATCAAGAAAGCCAGCACAATCTAACCTATTGGCATATGAAAGATTATATAGGTATTGGCCCTGGTGCGCACGGGCGGATAACGCTTGATGACGTGCGCTATGCCACTGTGGGACACAAAGCGCCAGAAATTTGGTTGGAACGTGTCACTAAAAATCGTCATGGTGGACATCCATTTGTGGCGTTAACAACGCACGAAAATTTGGAAGAAAAAATCATGATGGGATTGCGTTTGAATGAAGGCATTCTCGTATCAGCAGAGATATTGAGTAAGGCTAAGCCTTTGATAGATGAAGGTTATTTGATCGCCCAAGGTATGATTTTAAGACCAACACGGCGCGGTATGATGTGTTTAAACGCTGTGATCACGAGAATTTTAACATAAGAAAACGTAATCTACACTTGGCGAGACGGGCATAAATATGCTTAATAATAACTATGACGAATACGCCAGACACAACTCAAGCCCCTGCTAAAACCTCAGAACCAACTTATCGTTTTACGATTTTGCCTGATGGGCTTGTGGCGTATCAATCACAAGAGGGTAATCCGCTTCCAGGTCCAAGCGTGGCTCGCCTTACAAAAGGCGCGCATTGGTTGCTTCCAGAGTATGAGTTTATTGGGGAAAGCTTAGCAACGTTAAAAATTGAAGAAGATGAGATGAAATCAAGGCTCAAATCTTGGATGAAATCTCATATCCCCACGATGTTGCCATTTGCCAAAGTTAACCCTGATACGCCAGCCACTCTTAAACCTCTTTTAGAACAAATCGCGGATGAGGGCGGTATTGCCGAACGTTCAAAGCTGAATATCCCAGAATTATCGTCTGAAGATCGTTTCTTTTTAAGATCACAAGGGCTTCGTTTAGGCCCTGTGCATATTTATTACCACCAAATGTTAAAGCCTGCGCCATTAACGCTTCGTGCGCTTTTGTGGGCGACTTATGAGGGTTTAAAACACCCGCTTCCTTATCCAAGGGCAGGGGTGACGTCGTATAGCTGGCCAGACAATGTGACGCCCGATGCGCGCACTCAGCATTGGTTTGGGTATCCTTTATATGGTCGTCGTGCGTGCCGTGTGGATCGCATTGATAAAATTATATGTGATGTCTATGACAGCGCCACAAAAGGAAGCTTTACGGTCAAAAACACATGGGCAGAGTGGCTTGGGTGTAGTGTTGAGGATGTGTGCACAATACTTGATGCTTTGGGGCATACGCGCACCACACCGCCCGTTAATCCCAATGCCATAGTGGAAGAGGGACAAGAGAAGCCATCAATTGATTATCGCCTGCGCGTGGATAAAAAGCCGTTTAAAAAAGACACTGATTTTAAAAAACCAATTAAAAAGTTTGATAATTCTACGGATAAAAAGCCATTTAAAGGAAAACCTAAAAAACGAAATGATCAAGCGCGTCCGCCTAAGAAAAAATTTGGCACTGAGGCGCCTATGACCAATAATCCCTTTGCCGACCTTAAGGAAATGATAAAATGATCAAAAAATTACTCGCCACCATTGTTTTAACGGCCGCCATTGTCACGCCATCACATGCGGCGATTACCATTGGTGCACTTACACAGTTATGCGGGTATGATGCACAAGGACGCGAATTAGCGCCAAGCGCACATGCCAGTTGCCAAAGCTATATGGCGGGTATTATTGATTATCATGATTTGTTCCGTTCGGTGGGAAAGACCACACCCAACATTGATTTTTGCTTGCCACAAACGGCCACCTATACTGATTTACAACGCGTGGTTTTAGAATATTTACAAGCGCATAGCCAATTTAAAGATAGCCCCGCGGCGAGCGCCGTGGTGATCGCGCTTCACAATGATTATCCATGTGCGAATAACACAGCGCCATTAACAGCCGCCGATGATCAAGCCACGCAAGATTTTCTATTGTTAGAGGATGATTACTAAAAAGGTCGTTTGAAAAAGCGCAATTAATAAACTTACGCTTTTTCTTTCTTGTCTTCTTTTTCGTCTTTGTCATCTTTTTTAGCCGCAGGTTTTTTCTTACCCTTAACAAAATCAGGCATTTTGCCTTCAGTCACTGTGTCAGCCGTAACGACAACTTCGGTCACATCTTTCATGTCTGGCAAGTCAAACATGGTATCTAGGAGCATATTTTCTAAGATAGAACGCAGACCACGTGCCCCTGTTTTACGTTTAATAGCCAATTTGGCAATTTCAGTGAGCGCGTCTTTACTAAAAGTTAGTTTTTTATCCTCAAGTTCAAAGAGTTTTTGATATTGTTTCGCCAAAGCATTCTTAGGCTCTGTAAGGATTTGAATCAGCGCCTCTTCATCCAAGTTTTCAAGCGTGGCGATCACTGGCAAACGACCAACAAATTCAGGAATAAGTCCAAATTTAAGAAGATCTTCAATTTCCAAGAGTTTTAACAATTCACCCGTATCGCGAGTCTCTGGGCCTTGAACTTCAGCACCAAAGCCGATGGATGTACCGCGTCCACGTTGCGAGATCACTTTATCAATGCCCGCAAATGAACCACCACATACGAATAGGATGTTGGATGTATCAACTTGCAAGAATTCTTGTTGCGGATGCTTACGTCCGCCTTGAGGAGGGACAGAAGCGATTGTGCCTTCCATTAATTTCAAGAGGGCTTGTTGCACTCCTTCCCCAGACACATCGCGTGTGATGGACGGGTTGTCAGATTTACGTGACACTTTATCAATTTCATCAATGTAAACGATACCGCGTTGGGCACGTTCAACATTGTAATCACTGGCTTGTAGAAGCTTAAGGATGATGTTTTCAACATCCTCACCTACATAACCTGCCTCGGTTAATGTCGTGGCATCGGCCATTGTGAACGGCACATCCAAAATGCGCGCTAACGTTTGGGCAAGCAATGTTTTACCACAACCCGTTGGCCCGAGTAATAGGATATTTGATTTGGCCAATTCAACTTCAGGCGCGCTTTTGGCCGTATGTTCAAGACGTTTATAATGATTATGAACCGCCACAGAAAGCACACGTTTGGCTTGGGATTGTCCGATCACATAGTCATCAAGAACGTTTTTAATTTCTTGTGGCGTTGGGATGCCATCACCCGATTTAACGAGCTGTGTTTTGTCTTCTTCGCGGATAATATCCGTACATAGTTCAACACATTCATTACAGATAAAAACGTTAGGGCCCGCAATAAGCTTGCGCACCTCGTGCTGAGATTTGCCACAAAACGAACAATATAATGTGTTCTTGCTGTCTGTTTCTGCCTCTTTGCTCATACGTATTTCCTTTGAGTGTTGATAAAAAGAATCACTAACTAATGTGCCCTCTAGGCTTGAACTTGGCAAGCCCCCATGCTTATTCTTCTTACATACAGAAAAGAAGTTAACAATGTCTGAAATTCCATCGATTGACACAATTATAGACGATTTTGCTTATCTCACCGATTGGGAAGACAAATATACCTATTTGATTGATCTGTCTAAAAAATTACCTGATATGGAAGACACATTAAAAGTCGACGCTCATTTGGTGCAAGGCTGCATGTCGCGCGTGTGGATGGTGCCCATCAAAACAACATCGGGTCATTTCAGCTTTTTGGCCGATAGCGACGCTATTATTGTGCGCGGATTAATCGCGGTTCTATACAGTATTTTCCATGATTCCAATCAAGATGAATTAAGCACTATTAATGTCGAAGCAATCTTTAAGACTTTAGAGCTAGATAACAATATATCACCCAATCGGCGCAACGGATTTTACGCTATGGTTGAAAAAATCAAAACTTATTCTTGATTATGAAATCTAATCTCACTATAACTATCAAGATTAGTCAACTATCAGAATGAGCATATATGTCGGATGAGTTAATCCTTATTGAGGAAAGGTTGGTGGCATTACCAAAAGGTATGTTGTTAAAATTCCAAGATCAAAAAGATAATAATATGACCCCTGATGAAATATATGTTGAACTCAGCGAAGCATACCCCAATAAATCTGGTGAGATGCAAAAGCTTAGGGGGCGCATCAGTCGCGTTAATAATATAAGATTGGGCACGGATGAATTACTGTCCAGAGCGCCCATTACCGTGGATATAAAGTTAGACTATAACAGCCGTAATTTATTCAATCAAAAAAGAGTTATAGGCAATGATGATTCAATCGCTAACTCTATTCCCTATAGAGCAGGGTTAATCACGGGTATTTCTTATGATACTCTAAGATTAGTCCATCAAGAAAAAATCCAAATATCAAGAGCCAACATGGCATTTTACAATGCTGTGACCAAGGCTTCACAAACAAAAATAGGGAAAGCATCTAAAAAGATTTCAGGCTTTGTTATTACTGGTGCAGTTGCCAGTTGGTTCGTGAGTATAATGTTGATGGATGCTTTTATCCGTCACAAACAGGATAGGGATCATGCGACTAAGCACAAGCAAGCGTTATCGGCACGCTCTAGACGTTAAAGTTTCCAAGTCTTAGGATCAGCCTTAATCTGTTCGCCCGTGTTCATGTCCTTAATTTCATGGTCTTGCCCTTTTTCAAAGGGTGGAATCCACACAAACGGAATTGATTTTTTAGTCGCATAGCCAAATTGCTTCCCAATTTTTTGAGGCGCGTGATACAGCTCAACATTAAACCCGCGTGCACGCAAGGTGGAGGCCGTTCTTACAGCCTCGGCGCGTTGTTCCTCACTTGGTAATACAACCAATATTTGCGTGGGTGTTGGAGCAGGGGCAACTAATTTACCCTCTTTCATCAGCACGCTAAACAAACGCGTTAGGCCAATGGAAATTCCAACGCCAGGTAACTTACGATTGATAAAACGACCCGCGAGATCGTCATAACGTCCGCCAGAGCATACGGAAGATGTAAACTCGGGCATGTCCAATAAAGTGGTTTCATAAACCGTGCCCGTGTAATAATCCAAACCGCGGGTGATGGATAAATCGGCAACGGCTGCGCCTTCGGGGAGGTCTTTTAATTGGTCAATGACAAAGGCGAGCTCTTCAATGCCTTCTTGCATAACTGCATTTGAAGCTGTGATACTTTTTATGTCAGTCGTTTTAATTAACTCCATGACTTCATCAGCTATTTTTGTATCAATGTTCAAGAGCTTTAGTTCCAACCCAATGGCTATAGAGACATTCTCTTCGCCTAATTTATCTATCTTATCAATGTGTTGAAGCATTGCAGTAGAATCTTCTATGTTTAGCGATTGAAAATAGCCCATCAAGATTTTACGATTTGAAATGCGGATTTGTGTGCGTCCTAAATTAAGGCCACTAAATATTTCGTGAATGATCATTGGTATTTCGGCGTCAAAATGAAGCGGTAAATTATCCACCGCGATCACATCTATATCGCATTGGGTGAATTCACGTTCACGCCCAAATTGCGGACGTTCGCCGCGCCATACTTTTTGCATGGCATAGCGTTTAAATGGGAAATCCAATTCATTAAAATGTTGCGCGGTATAACGCGCCAATGGAACGGTTAAATCAAAGAGGAGCGCGAGGCGCGACTCATCGCTTGCTTCTTCATCAGCCATAAGACGGCGCAGTCCGTATATTTCTTTGTTAATGTCACCTTTGGCTTGCAGGACATTCACGTCCTCAACCGCAGGCGTTTCAATATTTGTATAGCCATAGCTTTCGTAAATGGTACGGAAATGATCCATCCATTGTTGTTCCAAACGGCGCCACGCGGGCAATAATTCAGGAAAACCAGAAACTGGTTGAGGTTTATGTACTTTATCTTTGCTCATAAGAGAGAGGTTAGCCGAGGCTATGATAATTGGCAATCTTAGAGTTTTTCGTAATTTTGTCCTGCAAAGGCTAGTTTTAGTATGGTGTAGGCCATGTTTACTTTTTTCAACTCTTCTTCTGCATCCGCCTCAGGATTGATATCAGGGTGTAATTTTTTGGCGAGTTGTTTGTACTTTTTCTTAATCACATCAAAATCAAGGGTTTCGCCTAGACCCAAGACTTTTAAGGCGTCGCGCTCTTGGGTGGCTTCATCCTCATTCACTTTAGAACGACGTTGTTTGTTGCTCCTTGTGCCTTCAAATCGTTTATCACCACCATAACGAAACCCGTGCAATTCGCGTTCAATATCTTCTGCGGTTTTATCCCAATCGGAAAACGGACGCGTGGGGCGAAATCCGTGCAGGGATTGCTTCATGTAATCATTTAATTCGGTTTCTTGCATGCCAGAAAAATAATTCCAAGCTTTGTTATATTCAGTGATATGTGATTGGCAAAACCAGTAATGATCAGATAAAGAGCGATCTTTGGGTGCTCGAAAATCAGCGTCTAGAAAGCACCCAGGCATCTCGCAGCATTTTTTGTTGGGTTTGCGCGCTTTGTCATCGGCAAATTCTGCGCTTTTTGGTTTTAGTTTAACTGGCTTCATAATAGCTATCTAGTTTATCATAGAAGAATGAGCAAGAGCGAACAGATTCGGGTGGTAACGACAAAATTAAACACACTTGATCCAAGTTTTTTGGAGATTATCGATCAAAGTGAACTGCATGCGGGACATGGGGGATATAAATCCAACACACTATCGCATGTAAAAATTAAAATTGCGGCATTGTGTTTTGACGGCAAATCGCGCGTGCAAAGCCACAGGATTATTAATGATTTGCTGAGTGATGAGCTCAATGATTTTTTACACGCGATGACGATTTCAATTACAGGTTGTAAATAATACCGCTTTATGAGTACCATAAATGATCGTAATTTAAGGGGGTATTCATGTCGCAGCGCGATAATAACAATAATTTATCGGGTCTTATTTCAAAAAATATTCTTATTGAAGGGCGGCGTACCAGTGTGCGTCTCGAGCCAGAAATGTGGCAATCTTTAAAAGAAATTGCAGCGCGTGAAAAGGCAACCATTCATGATCTGTGTACGCTTGTTTATTTGTGCAAGCGCACGAGCAGTACGCTCACTGCCGCCATACGTGTGTTTTTAATGCTGTATTATAAAACCGCGAGCAACGGAAGAGGGGCACGATTTGGCGGGACATGGTGACATCATGCGTATGAAATCGCGGATACGTTCCAAAAAACGAGACAAAGTTAGTGATCTTAAAGCGGCAAATGCTTAAAATTTGAACGGATTAAAGTTCGTGTCGGTGTCAAAGTGATCAATGTTCTCGACTTTTTTAACGTATTTGATGACGCGTAATGTCGCTGGCAGTAACACAATTTCAACGGCTGTTTTTAACAATGTTCCCAAGATGATGCTTTGTATCAAAACATCCAAAGGCAAGAATCCCCATAACCCAAACGTAAAGAATATAGCCGTATTAACGCCTTCGCCCGCGATTGTAGATACAACCAATCTTAAGGATGTTAATGTTCCTTTTGTCCATAATTTCATTTTTGCCAGAATATAATTGTTTGTGACGTCACCACAAAAAATGGCAATTGTACTAAAAATTGTTATTTGTGGCGCCGCGCCCAAAACTGTTGTGAAAGCATCGTTTGCTGTGAAGCTTTCTGCAGGTGAGACGTTGACGACAATAGTAAATACGATTGCTGCAAGAATTTGAGCAAAGATTGTGTACCAGAGCGTTCGCCGAGCAACGGCATATCCATACACCTCTGTCATGACGTCCGAGATTATATATATGAAAGGAAAATAGAAGATGGCGACGGATATTGGCGTGCCAAAGAAATCAACCATTTTTCCCGCAGTGGGCAGGCATACCAATACAAAAAATATGTTCCAGATGACAAAGGGAAATAATAATTTGTAATTCTGGATCATGATTTTAGGCTCCTATTTTAAAGATATAAATCATTAGAGGAATGTATATCATAGCAAATAATGTTGTCGTTAGCACGCCCATAGTGGCTTTTTGTGGTTCCATATCAAATTGCGTGGCATAAGCGATATTGTTAGCGGCCATAGGCATAATAGAGAGCAGTAAAAAGGCGGCATTATATTCCGCATCGATAAGGTGGAAGCTATTGTTTATAGAGATAATAAGCACGGCAATGACGGGCCACACTAAGAATTTTATAGCAAACATGCTTGATAAGAACTTTAAATCAAATGAAAATTTACGAATAGTTGATAGCCCTAAGCCAATAATCATCATACCCAAAACAGTATAGGCGCCTTTAAATAAATCTAAAATTTGGTCTGTAACGGGCATAGATTGGAAATTAAATACACTTAAGATCACACCGCCAATAATAGCATAGATCACAGGGTATTTGAAAATATTGTAAAAGCTTTGCAAGGGCGATTTTTTTCCACGAGACATGAAATATATCCCAAAACTGGCTTCAAAGAATTGGAAACCTACACCTGTTAAAATAT
>JBBKXB010000032.1:0-6826 GCA_037969255.1 Bdellovibrionales bacterium
GCTTCATCCCAATGTGCACCTAGTATTTGCAAGCCTAATGGTAAGCCATTATCTGTTAAACCTGCGGGCACACTCATGCCTGGGATACCCGCGATGTTCGCACTCACGGTGAACACATCCTCAAGATACATATCCAATGGATCTTTTGATTTTTCATCTTTGGAAAATGCTGCGCCAGGTGTGGCAGGCGTTAAGATCGCATCGCATTGTTTAAACGCATTCACAAAATCATTATAGATCAAACGGCGCAAGCGTTGAGCCTTGATATAATACGCATCGTAATACCCAGCCGAAAGCACGTACGTGCCGACCATGATACGGGCTTTGACTTCTTCGCCAAATCCAGTGCCACGTGTGCGCTCATACATGTCATCCAAGTTTTTTGGATCAGGGGCGCGATACCCATAACGAAGCCCATCATAACGCGCTAGGTTTGAACTCGCCTCGGCAGGAGCAAGAATGTAATAAGCTGGCAAAGCGTATTGCGTGTGAGGCAGTGATATATCAACGATTTGCGCGCCTTGTTCTTTGAGCCATGCCACGCCTTGATCCCATATTTTTTGCGTTTCGGGACGGATGCCATCAATTTTGTATTCTTTTGGAATACCAATTTTCATTCCTTTAATATCTTTTTGGACATCGCCCGTGATCATTTTTGACCATTCGGGGACGTTCATGTTTGCGGATGTGGAATCTTTTTCGTCATGTCCGCAAATAGTTTCTAAAAATAATGCGCAATCACTTACAGAGCGCGCAAACACACCTGCTTGATCAAGTGAGCTAGCGAACGCCACAGTGCCCCAACGTGAGGCGCGTCCGTATGTTGGTTTAACACCGCAAATACCCGTGAGGGCGGCAGGTTGGCGGATAGACCCACCTGTATCTGTGCCCGTTGCACCCAAGCACAAACCAGCGGCCACGGCGGCAGATGAACCACCTGATGAACCACCAGGAACAAGTTTTTTTGATGGGTCGTTTTTGTGTTTCCACGGATTGATGACATCGCCATAAGCAGAGGTGATATTGGCAGAGCCCATCGCAAATTCATCACAAGACACTTTACCAAGGCATACCGCGCCCGCGTCCCACATTTTTTGCGTGACGGTGGATTCGTATTCAGGCACGAAGCCTTTTAAAATATTTGAGCCAGCGGTTGTTTGAATGCCCTTGGTACAAAATAAATCTTTAATCGCCATCGGAATACCATCGAGCTTACCAATGCTTTTTCCAGTGGCGCGACGTTCATCGGATGCCTTGGCGTCGTTTAATGCGCGCTCTGGCGTGTCGGTGATAAAGCAATTTAAGTCTTTATGCGCGTCCATTGCTTTTTGGCACTCTTGTGTAAGTTCAACAGAAGAAAATTCTTTTTTATCAAGGCATTCTAAGGCTTTTGTGATGGTAAGGTTATTTAATGACATGTTATATAAACTCTTTTATTTCTTAATTTATTCGATAACTTTGGGGACAACGAAAAATCCAGCTTTGGTTTCTGGCGCGTTGCTTAACACTTTGCTCGCATAGCCACCATCTGTGACTTTATCTTCCCGTTGCGGGGTTACGGCCTCAATTAAAACAGAGGTGAGGGGCTCAATACCATCCGTATCAACGGCCTGTAACTGGTCAACCCAGCCAAGCACGCCATTGAGGCGATCTTTATAGTATGAGACTTCATCGTCCGTGATGGCGATGCGCGATAATTTCGCGATTTTCTTCGTGGTTGTATCATCAATCATGGCTATGTTATAGATTCGCATGAGCGATAGATCAAGCATACAAAAACGACTTTTAGCCCTTGATGTGGGCAAAAAAACAATTGGGCTTGCGCTTTATAGCCCCAAAACCAATGTGATCACGCCTGTCGAGACCATTAGGCGTACCAAAATGCATAATGATATCAATACCTTAAAGTTCGTAATCAATGAATTTGGGGTTGAAGAATTAATCATTGGCTACCCTATGGAACAAAATGGAAGCGAAGGACGTCGTTGCCAAGCCACACGTGCTTTTGTCCGCGAAATGGAACAAGGTGGGATTAACCATGCCTATCATTACCAAGATGAACGTTACAGTACTCAAATTGCCGAGGAAGCCTTGATCAATGATCTTGATGCCTCACGCAAACGAAGACGCGCCATTGGTGACGCGGTGGCCGCGCAAGTTATTTTGGAAAATTATCTGGCGACTGAGAACATAGATTAATTAATCGCTACCGCCTGACATCTTAGTGTGATGTTCGGGTCGAAACGAGCCATCAAATCGCGCATGCGTGAATATGCCGTTGCCTTGTAAAATCTTGAAAGGCCTTTGTCGCCACCACGGCGTGTTGATACATAGCTCTGGAGCCTGAAAGCCATTGGGTACTTTTTTTGATGGGTTTGCCTCCACATAGGGCATAAAAACGTCTAGCCATTTATCTCGTGCGATTAATAAACATTGATCCGTGAAATCCAAAGCAGAGCTATCAATCACCATAAAATCATCATGGTCATGGATGATGTCGGGGTAAAGTTGCGCGGGCTTATCTTCTATGAATATACAGCGCCCTTTCAAACGACGCGCAATGCTTGGTTTAATCAATCTTAAGACGGATTTTAACAAAGGTTTTTTGCGCGTGTCAGGATGATTATGAGGTGATGCCATATATTGAGGCGAGATTGAGCTGACATCAAAATATTTAAGATATTTGGACACACACGCAAAATCATCACCCACATTCCAACGGTGACGCATCCGCGCCAGATCAGCATGTCCATCGTTTAAAATTGAAACGGCTTTTTTGATATGATCTACCGCCAAATCATTTGGCTCGCACAAGGGATTATCGTTTTGCAGTAACAGAGCATAGTCCGTGGTTAAAGCTTGCGCCAACCTTTTCATACCGCCCGCAATGCCTTCATTTTTACCGCCAACGCATTCCCAACCATAAATGCGTGCGATCTCTCTGTCGGCATCCGTGATATCAGAGAAATAAATAATTTTTTGATCAAACGTTTCTAAAAAACTTTTTGGATAACTATCGAGTGAGTTTTTGAGTGTCTCGTGCGCGTGCCATGATAAAATGCCTATACCAACACTTTGATTTTCAAGCAGTTTTTTCAAAAGGATGTTCCTAAGATTGTATGGGCTTGGAGCCTTATTATTAAGATTAAATATAGTTGAACAATGCCATGGTAAATCCGCGATAACAAGTTTTCAAGCGAAGATATTAGGCTAGAGTTCCCTTAACACTCAATAATATTGATCAATCACTGATTCTGGCATAGCGTGCCCCTTAAGAATTAGTTTAATTCTGGGGGCTTAATACCCCTTCACATACGGTCTTTTCTAAGCATCAGATCGTGATCAAAAGATGCTGCTTTTCCTTTCCATTCTGGTCGGGGTAGCGTCGAAATACAATAGCGCCTAGCGTGAATACGCTGCGCCGTTTATGTGACGGATATTAATACCCCGACTGCCAAGGAATAATCCTTGGTGGTCGTTTTCGTTTAAAGGCGGGGTTTTAACATGCGTGTGTTATTTGAGTGTCTAAGATATAAAAAAGCCATACATGCTTATGTGTTTTTGATGATGCTTGATATTGATGCGGATATACAACAAGCCAACAAAAAGCGCGATCTATAAAACTAAGCGCGATCTATAAAGCTTTCAGACTACGCAAAATATATAAAGTTTGTGAAACATAGTGACCGAAAAGCATTAATACGCGATGCGATGAATAAGAGATTTATCACTTATTCACATTGTAATCATGTAAGGTTTTGCCATGATCTTTCATCCATTTTTTACCCTGTTTATAATCGTTCGATAATTCTTCGCAAAGTGCCCAGAACTTGGCGCTGTGGTTATGATGGACAAGGTGGGCAACTTCGTGTGCGACCACATAATCGCGTGCCTCTGGTGGTGCAAGAATTAACCGCCAGCTAAACGATAGTCGCCCATCTGGGTGGCAACTGCCCCAGCGTGTTTTCATGTCACCAATACGGATTTTAATGTCATTAGGATCGCGTGTTTGCGGGTTTAGAAATTGCATCAATCCTTGTAAAGGGGATAAGCGTGACACGGGTGGCAGTAACGCAATTTTTTCCATCGTGAGTGCGGTTAATTGCGTGCGCGCTTGTCTTTTATGGGCGTTAATTTGTGTTTTTGTGAGAGGAATGACATCACGCTTTTGAAAGGCGTTTTTATCAATCCAGTCTTTGTGAGCCGTCGCAAATTCAAGCGCGTATTTCAAGCTGGCGCGTTTTGGCACAATCAATTCCACGTGGCGATGTTTGGGGTGCACGCGCAATGACACGCGCTTGGCCTTGGTGGATCGGCGTATTTCGAAGTTTTGTTCAGAGGTCGCGGGATCAGGCATGGTTAATGTTATGAATTATTTTTAGTTTTATCAAACGCTTGTTTTGCGAGTTTCGCTTTTTTGGCTTTGTCAGCAGCCTTTTGTTTTTTCCATTTTTGAACTTCGGTCACATTCATGGTTGTTTCATTCCATTGCGGGGCACGCAGTTTTTTCTCGCCAATAATATCTTTGGGCGGAATCGCATCATATTTACCTTGATCGCGGAAGAAAGTGCGCAAGCGAGGCATAATCAATTCACGCCATCTGCGACCATTAAAGATACCGTAATGACCGACATTTTCTTGGTAATGGTGGAATTGTTTGTTGGCAGCAAGGCCTGTGCACAATGTATGCGCGGCGGTGGTTTGACCGTCCGCGCTGATATCATCCAATTCACCTTCAACCGTTAAAAGCGCGGTTTTTTTGATGTCTTGTGGGCGGATATCATGCAGTTCGCATTCAACGGGGCATTTCCATTTCATTTGTCCTTTTGGCAAGAGATGTTTCTTGAACGCAATATCAATGGTTTGGACGAAAAATTCAGATGGTAAATCCATCACAGCGAGATATTCATTATAAAAAGTGCGGTGATAGGCGGCGGATGATCCATCACCCTCAACCAAATGCTGGTAAAAATTGAGATGTTTTTCAATATGCGTGTCCATGTTCATCGACATAAAACCCGATAATTGTAGGAAACCAGGGTAAACTTTGCGATAAGCCCCTGGGTAATAAGCTGGCACATCCATGCAAATTGAATTTTCAAACCAGCTCAGTGGTTTTTCTTTGGCCAAATCATTAACCACGGTGGGGGAAATGCGCGTATCAATCGGCCCGCCCATGAGCACCATAGATTTGGGTTGTGCTTTATCATTCCAAGTGGCCAGCAATGACACGACGGCCATCACAGGCACGGCAGGTTGGCACACGGCAATGATGTTCACATCGCCATCAAAGTGACGGATAAACTCAAGTAAATAATTAACGTAGTCATCCAAATTAAAACGACCATCCACGAGTGGCACTTGGCGCGCATCGATCCATTCCGTGATGTATACATCGTGATGGGGCAACAACGCCTCAACCGTGCCACGTAATAATGTCGCGTAATGACCCGACATAGGGGCAACGAGCAAGACTTTAGGATCTTTGCGTTTGGTGTGGCGTTTGAAATGCAATAAATGGCAAAACGGTTTGGTGATGATGCGTTCTTCGGTGATTTTAACTTTGCGACCATCAATCGTTGTTTCGTCTAAACCAAAAGCGGGCATACCAAATTTCTTGGTCATACGCTCAAACATTTCGGCATTGGCCGCCATCATACGCCCCATTGGGGTGAATGACATCGGGTTCATAGGATGTTGCAGGGATGTGCGCATGGCCTCGGCGCCCAAACGGGCAGGGGTCAATGCGGCGTGGATAAATTCATAGGCTTGATACAGCATGTACTGATTGTGAGGCTTTGTAAGCGTTAAAGCAAGTGATTAGATTGCAGCTATGCAGCTAAATTTGGCAGTCTTGTTGTAGGTTTTAAGCCAAGGGGCTTCTGCTTGGGAAGAGGCAAAGCAAGAATGGTGTTAGCAAACTCTGGTAAATCTGGAATTAATTCAATAAAGGGGCTGGAAATATCTCTCTGGCCAGTTAAATCGTATTTAGAAAACCGATTGGCAGTGCTTCGTGACCATGATTTATCAGATGTTGGATCGTAATGATCCATTTCATGGAGTAACAAGTGTGCAAACAGCGGCCCGTGAGTGTTTGTTTCGATATCACCTGATTTAGAGCTTATGTAGATATGGCACAACTCATGGATTAGGGTTCGTAATGATACTGGCTTCGCGTTATTGAATTGCTCTCCTAAGACACTTCTTAATGGTTTTTTGAATAATGAAATCTTTTCTGAACGAAGAGCTCTACCGTATATAGTTCTTTCCTTTTTTTCTTCATCATAGACACTTTTTGCGCTGAGCGAGCCTATTGCTGAGATACTTATTCCACAGAGAGCCATGAGAGTGCTTAAAGTGCCTACATTAACTGCATATTGCAGTGCAAAATTTATTGCCATGCCAATGCCTCCCACAGTCCAAACTGCGGCCATAATATATGATTTGTTATTATCAAATTCATTAGGTTTGTTTTGGATCAATAGTTCAGGTTCTTGCTCTATATCGTGGCGCGCGCAAAAATCTTTAATGATGGTTTTAGCTTGCTCGTGACCAATCATCACATCTGGTGAATGTTTGGGCTGTTGATCATACAAGACGTTTTTTGATGGGTCATGCTCAGGGCATTCATAAGACAACATATATAAAGATTCTCGTCTAAGATCGTTATATCTAGATACCCTATCGCCATCTTTAGCAATATATTCATCTGTTAAGGGATCAAAAAGAGTAATCATCCGAATAATCTAGCAGAAAATTAATATTATGTCAATTACTATCGCATCACGGCTTTGGCGCGTTTTTCAATGATGGCTAGGGATAAAGA
>JBBKXB010000033.1:0-20057 GCA_037969255.1 Bdellovibrionales bacterium
AAAGTCATCGTAGGATTGATGATCTGTTGTTCAGCGAGAAAGGCTTTTGGTTTCACGATTTGATCCAAACCGTTATCCAAAGCGCTTGCTTGAGAATAAACAACACCTGTCAAAAGCGCGGTGACAGCTAAGAAAGACAGGCCTGTGATTTTAAAGATGTTCATTTTAGTCTCCAATATGTTGTTGTACAATTTCCAACACACGGAGTTATAAAAAAGTTCCCCACTTAACATAGGTTAACTCATATTGATCGTTTCATATCAAAGAGATTTCATTATCCAATTAGGCGTGAATGAAAAGCGTACGAGATGTACGTGATGATATGAATGACGACACTGGTAAGGGAAATATCTTTGATATATGGTGCGGCTGAGAGGACTTGAACCTCCACGACCGTATTAGGGTCACAGCGACCTCAACGCTGCGCGTCTACCAGTTCCGCCACAACCGCACTTTGAAGGTCTTAAAGAAGTATTGGATTTAGCAGAGAGTTTAATCTTGAGCAAGGTTAAATATTTCTACCCATTTACTTTCATATTAAATTTCACATCACATTTGATGACTTTGAGGTTTTGCTGTTGTCTTAATCGCATATATTGCTTCCACAATTTTTGTGTAGCTTCGAGTTCATTACGACTAACGCAAGCAAAACTCAGTGATGCAAGACCTGCTATATTTTTTATAATTGTCGGCTTAACAATAAATGCTGTGCCTTCTTGATTGGCTAAATGAGCATTAAACCCGTGTGACAACGTATTTGCTTCCGCCAAAGATTCTGTCTTTTTATCAGATACTAAATTTTCAGTAGGTTTTTTACGAACATGATGCATGCCCTCTTTATGACATATGTAATTAGACTATGCAAGAGATAAAAGATGTTAATATCGCACTGCACGTATGATACCCCCTTGGCAAATCTTGTGCGATGCGCGAGATTAGCACCCATGACAAAAGAAACACAAAAAGACAAAGCATATAAACAATTATCAAAAGACGCGTTGAATTATCATCAATTTCCTCGTCCTGGTAAAATAGCCATCCAAGCCACAAAACCTATGGTGACACAGCGTGACCTTGCGCTCGCCTACTCCCCTGGTGTCGCCTTCCCATGTGAAGAAATTGCCAAAGACCCCAGCAAAGCCAGCCTTTATACAGCGCGTGGCAATGTCGTGGCGGTGATCACAAATGGGACTGCCGTGCTTGGACTTGGTGATATTGGCGCACTTGCCGCCAAACCTGTAATGGAAGGTAAGGCTGTTTTATTTAAGAAATTTGCCGATATTGATTCCATTGATATTGAAATTGACGAAACTGATGTCGATAAACTCGTTGATATTATTGCCTCTTTAGAGCCAAGCTTTGGCGGCATAAACCTTGAGGACATCAAGGCACCAGAATGTTTTGAAGTCGAAAAACGCCTTAAAGCCCGTATGAACATCCCTGTTTTCCATGATGATCAACATGGTACAGCCATTATCGTTGGTGCGGCCTTTACGAACTGGCTCAAGGTCACAGGTAAAAACATCAAGGACGTAAAACTTGTTGCCAATGGCGCAGGTGCATCCGCTTTATCATGTCTTAATATATTGATCTCATTAGGTCTGCCTCCTGAAAACATCAAAGTATGCGATCGCAATGGCGTAATATTTAAAGGGCGCACTGAGGGTATGGACCCTTACAAGGCTAAATTTGCCGCCGATACAAAAGACCGCACGCTCAAAGAGGCGCTTAACGGCGCACACGCATTTTTAGGGCTTTCTGCCGCAGGTGCGGTTAAACCTGACATGCTCAAAGGCATGGATGATGCGCCTTTATTAATGACATTGGCCAATCCAACACCAGAGATTATGCCTGATGAAGCTCTGTCCGTGAAACCCAACGCCATTATATGCACAGGGCGCTCTGATTTTGTGAACCAAGTGAATAATGTGCTTTGTTTTCCCTTTATCTTCCGCGGTGCTTTGGATGTCGGCGCGAAACAAATCAATGAAGAGATGAAGCTGGCGTGTGTCCATGCGATTGCTGATTTGGCACGCGAGAGTGCTGGCGCCGAAGTGTCGTCTGTCTATCAAGATGAACAATTGGAATTTGGTCCTAAATATTTGATACCAAAACCTTTTGATCCACGTCTTATCTATAAAATTCCTGTGGCTGTTGCCAAAGCGGCGATGGAGTCTGGGATTGCAGAACGTCCTATCACTGACCTTAAGAAATATGAAGAATCGCTTGAACAGATTTTCTTTAAAACCAGCAACTTTATGCGCCCTGTTTACGAAAAAGCCAAAGCCGATCCAAAACGTATCGTGTTTGCCGAAGGTGAAGAAGAGCGCGTACTTTATGCAGCTCAAGGCGTGATAGATGATGGCATTGCAAAACCAATATTAATTGGACGCCGAGACGTTCTTGAAACGCGTATCAAACGCATGGGCTTGTCCATGGAAATTGGCAAAACCGTTAATATTGTCGACCCTGAAAACGACAAACGTTACCGCGAATATTGGGAATTGTATCAATCACTTCTATCACGCCAAGGTGTTACTGAAGCCGTGGCCAAACTCACCATTCGTACTGATCCAACCGTGATTGCCGCCTTGATGGTGCGCCGTGGCGAGGCTGATGGCATGATTTGTGGCGTCATAGGTCAATTCAAATATCATAAAAAACATATCCGTCAAATTTTGGGTTTAAAAGATGGGATTGAAACAATGGCGGCGATGCCTGCTGTGATATCATCCAAAGGCCCCCTCTTCTTTTGTGACACGCATATCAACATAGACCCAAGCGCCGAACAAATTGCTGAAATGACTTTAAAAGCCGCTGATAAAATCCGTCACTTTGGGATTGAACCGCGTGTGGCGCTTATATCTCATTCCAATTTTGGAACGCATAACGATACACGCGCTATAAAAATGCGTGAGGCTTTGGCGATCATCAAATCTAAAGATAAAGAGTTGATGATTGATGGTGAAATGCATGCTGACACGGCACTTTCAAACAAAGTGCGCGCCATTACTTTGCCAGATAGCACGCTTACAGGAAATGCCAATTTGCTCATGTTCACATGTGTCGAGGCCGCCAACGCCACGTATAACGCCGTTAAAATATTAACAGAAGGCACAGTTGTGGGTCCCATATTGCTCGGTGCCAATGCGCCCGTGCATATTTTAACAAGCGCAGCCACTGTGCGCGGACTTATCAATATTACGGCACTCGCATGTGTTGACGCGCAAGCAAAAGAGCTTATCTAAAAAATTGTACTCAAGGAATAAAACGGAAGAAAACCACTATGACCGCCTCGAAAATTAGTAATCTAGTCACATCCACGCTCACAGTGATGGCGCTTATCATAGTCGCCGCATTGCTATACAAAATGTGGCCTGTGATTTTGTTAGCGTTTGCCGCAACACTAATTGCGCTGATATTTAATATGGTGGCCGAGTATTTTCAGGCCAATACACGCCTAAATTATGGTGTCTCGCTCACGGTGGCTATATTCCTCATTTTTGGAACGTTGACCATTATATCGTACATGTTTGGTCAAACGGTCACGGAACAGCTTGCCTCTCTTGCCAATCGCCTACCCGATGCTTGGAGTGCGCTCGAAGTGCGCATGGATGGCATGGAAGGTGGCGCTCAATTAAAACAAGAAATAACGGGCTTTATTCCAAATGGTGAAACTATTGTGGGGTTTGTTAAGAATATTTTATCAGGGTTAACGGGCGCCATCACGGCATTTATATTGGCTCTATTCGGTGGAATTTACTTAGCCGCGCGCCCAAAACAATATTTTAAAGGTTTTTTAATTTTGATTCCTAAATCTGTGCGCCCGCGCGTTGAAGATGCCTTGTTACGTAGTGCACATGCGCTTCGTCTTTGGATGGGTGGTCAACTATTATCCATGATCGGTGTTGGCGCATTGTGCGCCGTTGGGCTTTGGTTATTGGGCATGCCCTCTTATTTGGCGCTCGGTTTGATCACAGGTCTCCTTAATTTCATTCCCATCGTGGGGCCGATTTTAGGCGCTATCCCTGCCGTGTTACTAGGGTTGACCGTTGACACGCAAACCGCGCTTTTGGTCGTGTTGTTATATGTCGTTGTGCAACAAATTGAAGGGGCTTTATTCCAGCCCTACATTCAAGCGCGCGCCGTGAATATTCCTGCCGCCGTCACATTATTTTCGTTATTTGCCATTGGTGGATTGTTCGGATTTGGCGGTATTTTAATCGCCGCGCCCCTCACAGTTTTGATCTTCACACTCGTCAAAACGCTTTATGTGCGAGACGTGCTCGGGGAAGATATTGATCTTCCTAATACGAAATAAACCCTTGTAAAATAGCCCAAAACTTCGTACATCAATAACCCATGGTTAACGCTTTCACAACAACAACGACCCCTTTGATGGAGGATCAAGATGAGCCAGAGTCTAGATCCAAACAATCAAAATACTGACACTTCGCTTGATCAAGTCGAAGGCGATCTCTCATTAACTGAAAACTTTGAAGCCGTGCGCGATGATGCTCAAGACGTCAATGATCGCCGTATCCAAGCCATTCGTGATACGCTCGCCGAAGAAAATTTTCGTTCCACAGCGCTATTATTAGAAGAACTTGGCGATGCCGATATTGCCGAGCTTTTAACCAAAGTGACAAATGATGAACGTCATTTGCTCATCACCTATTACGCCAAAGATTTTCCACCCCAAACTTATTTGTTTTTAGGCTCAGAACTTCAATCTGAAATCATGGAGCAAATTGGCGCGGTGGCCGCCTCCAATGTTGTGGCAGCCCTTGATTCCGATGATGCGCTCGATCTTCTTGAGGATCTTGATCCTGTTTATCAAAAAGACATTATTCGCAAACTTTCGGCCAAAGACAGAGCCGCGATGGAAGAAGCGCTTACCTATGGTGAGGATACAGCTGGTCGTTTAATGCAACGCGAATTTGTTGCGGTGCCAAAGTTTTGGACGTCTGGTAAAACCATTGATTATTTACGCGCCGAAGATGATGAAAGCTTTCCAGCTGAATTTTCTGATATCTTTATCATTGATGCCAAATATCATGTGGTTGGTCTTATTCCGCTTCATAAACTTGTGCGCTCACCGCGCGCTGATAAAATTGCGGACATTATCGAAGAAGACATCATTAAAATTCCTGTGGACATGGATCAAGAAGAAGCCGCGCGTCTTTTCCGTCGTCATGGCATTTCCACTGCGCCCGTGGTTGATAGTGATGACCGTATGCTCGGTGTGCTCACACTTGATGACGTTGCCGACATTATGGAAGAAGAAGTTGCGGAAGATATTTTGCGCCTTGGTGGTGTGACGGGTGAATTATCCTTGACCAAAGACATTCGCGAAACGGCACGATCACGCTTTTTATGGCTGTTTGTGAATTTAGGCACCGCCATCCTCGCCTCTTATGTTGTGGGCTTGTATGAAAATGCAATTGGACAAATTGTCGCGCTCGCCATTTTGATGCCCATCGTTGCTAATATGGGCGGCAATGCAGGCACGCAAACACTTACGATTGCGGTGCGCGCACTGGCCACACGTGAATTATCCAAAGCGAACGCATGGCGCATGATAAAAAAAGAAACCGCCGTTGGGTTAATCAATGGCGTTTTATTCGCTGTTTTGGTCGGATTTATGGTTATGGTTCGCTTTAACGATCCATTGCTTGCGGGCGTTATGGGCTCTGCCATGATCATTAATTTATTGGCCGCTGGTCTATGTGGGATCACCATTCCGCTTGTGTTAGATCGCCTGAAACTTGACCCCGCTTTATCGGCGGGTGTTTGGCTCACAACTGTTACTGACATTATGGGCTTTTTCGCTTTCCTTGGGCTCGCAAGTTGGATATTACTGTAATCCATGACAAAAAAGAGCCCTAAAACTTCGAAGAAATCCACATCCCCTAAACAGCGCCCACTATGGTTACGCCTTATCAAATGGGGCTTTATAGCCTTTGTGTGGGTGGTCATTGTTGGCCTTATCACCGTCGCTTGGTTTGCACGTGATGTTCCTAAAATTGCCGAAACAGCGCTTAAAGAACGTAAGCCGTCCGTTATTGTTGTCGCCGCTGATGATAGCGTCATCACCCGTTACGGTGAATATTTCCAAGAACATGTGCGCGTCAAAGACTTACCCGATTATGTAGGCAATGCCGTTTTGGGTATTGAGGATAGACGTTTTTATTATCACTTTGGTATGGACCCTATTGGTCTCACCCGCGCTATTTTTACCAACATGGCCGAAGGTGGCGTGGTTCAAGGTGGTTCAACCATCACGCAACAATTGGCAAAAAATCTATTTTTATCACCTGAGCGTTCCTTAAAGCGTAAACTACAAGAGCTCGTTCTCGCATTTTGGCTAGAATTTAGTTACACAAAAGATGAAATTTTAAGCGCCTATTTAAACCGTGTTTATTATGGGTCTGGTGCGTTTGGGATTGAGGCCGCCGCGCGGGTTTATTATGACCGTCCTGCTCATGAACTCACATTATATCAAGCTGCCGCGCTTGCAGGGTTGCTTAAAGCGCCTGCCCATTATGCCCCGCATCGCAATCCAGAAGCGTCCGATAAACGCGCACAACTTGTGCTCCAAGCGATGGAAGATGGTGGGTATATCACTGAAGAAGAACGTAACAAGGCGATTAAAAATAAATCAAAAGCCATCAATAAAAATGGCGGGTCTGAGAAATATTATACGGATTGGGTGCTCGATCAACTTGATATTTACGTGAAAAATGCCACCACTGATTTAATCGTTAAAACAACATACGAGCCAAAAATACAAGCCATTGCCACAAATGCTTTTGATGCGTCTATGAGTGAAGCCTCGGCGCGTAAAGTGTCTCAAGGCGCCGTTGTTGTCATGCGCGCTGATGGCGCTGTGTTGGCATTAATCGGCGGTAAATCATATTCAAAAAGTTCCTTTAACCGCGCCACACAAGCACGTCGTCAACCAGGTTCAAGCTTTAAACCTTTTGTGTATCTCTCGGCTTTGGAAAAAGGAATTGGTCCTGAACGCCTCGTGCTGGATGCCCCTTTCATCGCAGGAAAATACCGTCCAAAAAATTATGATGATAAATATCGAGGACCTATTTCACTCGCTGATGCCCTACGCCTTTCACTCAATACGGCGACTATTCGTCTTGCTGATCATATTGGCATTAGAAGCGTGATTGATACAGCGCGCCGTGCAGGTATTTCAACAGACCTTGAACCAAATATTTCACTCGCACTTGGCACGACAGAAATGACACTTCTAGACTTAACGGGTGCCTATGCCAGCTTTGCGCGTATGGGTGAAGTGAATGAACCTTACGCCATTGTTCAGGTTAAGACGTCCGATGATGAAATCTTATATGACCGCGAACGTGATGACCCATCCTACAAAGGCTCACAGCGCTTTAATCAAAAAGCCATTGCACAACTCCGCGGCATGCTCGCTGGTGTGGTGAATTATGGCACTGGTACTGGCGCCAGACTAAGTAAATATCAAGGCATGGGTAAAACGGGAACATCCCAAGATTATCGTGATGCTTGGTTCATGGGCTTTACGGACGACCTTGTGACAGGTGTGTGGATGGGTAACGATGATAACACCTCCATGTCACGTGTGACGGGTGGATCATTCCCTGCGCCACTATGGCGTGACATTATGAATCCATCACTTGAGGCTTTGTACGCGAAAGAACTCGTGTCTCGTCCTCTTTCTAAAAATGACAATTATAGCATTGCGGCAACGCCTAGCGATCCAGATGAAGAAAATTACGCAGAGGGCGATCCACAAGATGATCCTGTGCGCGGTGTGATGGATAGGTTATTTGGTGAACCGCAATCTATTGGCCAAGGTCAAGATCAAGGCTATGATGACCCTTATCAGCAACCCACCACCAATACGCGCAATGTTGAGCCTGTACGCCCGTTACAAAAACGTAAAACTTGGGGATTTAATAACTAAGTTTTTTAAAAGAACGAGCCTATTTCGTTTTTTGTGCCGTAGCGATTACAGGCCGCACGCAATTCAATAATTAATTTTTCCTTGGTGGGCGTAAGCACATTGGTGTGTTCTTCGTCTTTTAAAAATGCGGTCAACACCACTTCATTGGCTTTAATGATTTGCATCACATCAGCATCAAGCGTTTTGATATTCTCAAGAAAATGCAAAAGACACGCCGCGAGTTCTGTTAATGGCTTATTTTGAAACATTGCGCCAGATGCTTTGATTTGCATGATGGGCGCAATAAGTTCTTGGCGCACGTCATCATTAAGCGTTTCACCATCAATTTTTGTTTCCGCTAACACTGTTTTTAAATCATCGAGGCATGACTGCGCCCATGGCAAAAAATCAATATTATTATCAGCGATAAACTTTTCGCACTCTTCAATCACACCGGGGCGCACGGGGCCCATACCAACTTTTTGCATGAGACGAAAGCTGGCCTTGATGATGTTAACGTTTTTGTATTCAACCATCTCTACTCTCTCCTAGATCGTTTGTCGGAACCTTTGAACTCATCTTTTTTACGGCGACGACGATCAGGGCCAAAAAAGCTATCGGCCTCAACAAAATCACGAGGTCTCTCGATGATGGATTGTATGCGCTTAACCAATTCGTTGGCGGTAAACGGCTTAACCATAAATTCTGTTGCCCCTATGTCACGCGCTTGTGCCACGCGGGTGATGGCACTAAAACCTGTCATCACAATCACGGGCGTTAGGCGATCCACGGATATGCCATCACGGCGAATTTTCAACGTCATTTCTATGCCATCAATAGGCTCCATAAGCCAATCTGTGATCACAATGTCAGGTTTTTCTTTTTGAAATTTCTTAAAGCCTTCTTCGCCATCTGTCGCTGTGATGATATTTTTAACACCCATCACACTGAGCACACCCGAGACAAGCTCGAGCATTGGCGGCGAGTCCTCAACAACCAAAACAGATAGATTCTCAAACTTGATCGACATAGTTTAAAACTAAAGCGCCACAACGCGTTAGACAAGGCGTAATTTATTATCCTTTGTTGATAATCGCTTGGCGCGCCGCTTCATCGACCCGTTCATTGTCCACATGCCCCGCGTGACCTTTAACCCATTCCCATGTCACGCTATTATGACGCTGAACTTGTATATCTAAATCTTGCCACAAATCTTGATTTTTCACGTCTTTTTTGGCCGCTGTTTTCCAGCCCTTGGCCTTCCACCCCGCCAGCCATTTTTGTATGCCGTCTATCACGTATTTGCTATCGGTGATGATATGAACATCTATTTCGCGATTTATGGCTCTTAGCCCTTCAATGACAGCCATAAGCTCCATACGATTATTTGTCGTGTCACTGTCGTAGCCCGAAAGCATTTTTTCCGTACCGCCAAATTTTAATAAAGCGCCCCAACCCCCAGGTCCAGGGTTACCAGAGCATGCACCATCCGTAGTTAAGGTGACTTTACTCATGAAACATCTCGTAAATCTCTTGGTACATTAAATAATATATTTTCTTCTTTTAATACAGTATCTTGAGTGTCTATATTAAAGTTATTTCTTAAGTTTTCGATTACTTCATTCACAAGGCTTTCAGGCGCAGATGCCCCTGCTGTCAACCCTAATGTCTTCACATTTTCAAACCACGACAAATCAATATCAACGGCGGTTTGGATTAAAAAAGCATGCGCACACCCGTATGCTTTTGCCACCTCCACAAGACGATTACTATTGGAACTATTGGGCGCACCAAGCACCAACACCAAATCACATTGGGGGGCAATGATTTTCACCGCCTCTTGGCGGTTCGTTGTCGCATAACAAATATCTTCATGCGCGGGACCCGTGATATGGACAAATTTTGATTTCAAAGCGTTCACGATATCCGCCGTATCATCCACCGATAATGTGGTTTGCGTGACATAGGCGAGTGGTTTATCACAATTTAATGCGGTCACATCATCCACCGTCTCAATCAATGTCACAGCATTGGAAGGCAATTGCCCCATCGTCCCAATCACTTCGGGATGACCTGCATGACCAATGAGAATGATATGAAGTCCATTTTTATGATGACGAATGGCTTCTTTGTGCACCTTTGTCACAAGGGGACATGTCGCATCAATGGCGTGAAGATTGTCGTCATCGGCCTCCTTGATCACAACTTTGGCCACGCCATGCGCCGAAAAAACCACTGGGCGCGATTTATGATTGTCAGGAATGTCGGATAACTCTTCAACAAACACAGCGCCTTTATCACGTAACTCACCCACCACGCGCGCATTGTGGACAATCTCATGACGCACATAAACGGGCGCACCATATTTAATGAGCGCCCGTTCGACAATTTGAATGGCGCGATCAACGCCCGCGCAAAATCCACGCGGCGCGGCACGTAAAATTGTCAAATTGGTTTTTTGTTTATCACTCATCTCCTCTTGCCTAGCATAAGGTTCAGCGCTAAGAAAGAGATATGAATAATTTTTACACCCGCATATGCAGCCTTGTTCTTTTAACGTTTATAGTGGGGTGCTCTGGCACCAGTGAGAGTGATTACTCGTCCCCTTCGGCTGAATTTAAAACTCCAGAAAACCTACCGCAATATAGCAAAGAAGGCTTTGCCTGCCCAACCGTGGGCATCATAGAGGATTTGCGCTCTATCACTTTGTTTGGTGACAATAATAAGCCCAACGATAAATCCATTGCGGGCTATGCAAAAATTGAGGATTTTAGCGGATCATGTGCCTTTGAAGGTGGCTTTGTTGAAGTGAACATGGACGTTTTATTCTCTGCCAAATCAGGCACAAGGGTTATATCTGATCGTGTGACAGAAAGCACCATCGCCTTCCCTTACTTTATCGCTGTGGCTGATGAAGCGGGCAATATTTTGCGCAAAGAAGTGTTTGCCGTGGCCATGCGTTTTCAAGAAAACAAAGACACAACCCGTCAGTCCGATACGATTAAGCCACGCATACCACTTGCTAACCCACAAGCGGGTCAAAGTTATCAAGTGTTAATAGGGTTTCAATTAACGCGTGAACAGCTTAATTTTAACCGTGGCGATTAGTTTAGTTGTGTAAAGTGTCTAGCCTGATGGTGCATTTTGGTGCAACAGAGTGTGATAATGCTCTTGCAACAGATGATGCCGCTCTCTTGAATCTCTGCTTAGGACTAAGATAATATTTAACTGACTTAGCCCAATAATCTTTAACTGTGCCATCGAGTTTACCGTTGTAACGCGCGCCGTTATCAATCAATAATTTAACGACCTCATAAGACTGATGAGACACATCATTTGTCATCGCTTTGCGTAAAGCTTTGTCTAAAATATTTTCAATTTCCCCATTATTATTTTTAACTTTTTTAGGGTCTGCAAAACTTTTAAGAATGATTTTGATAGAATTCATATTTTGATTGCCACAAATTTCTCCAAACAAATACTGAGCGCGCTTTTGCTCAGTCACGGACTCTAAATTAAAACCGATATGGGGAATATTCATTATCATAGCTTTCTAAAAAAAATTATTAGAATAAGAATACCATTAATAATATGAAAAATTAACTTATTTTGACATGTGGATTTAGTTAAGCGGCTTTAAATTCATTGAGTTTTATAACTGCACCTTGAATAAAATCTTCGTAAACTCTTTCAGCTTGGCTTTTTGTAAGGGCATAATTATTGCTCATGATATTTTTAAAACCACTACACGGCGACCCTGATCCTTTTTTGCTTAAAAATGGCAAAATAGTAATAGCTTTTTCAGTTTCAGTTGTAGGATTAACTTCAAAAACGGTGATATTAATAAAGTCTCCACACCTTGCAACGGCATACTTAAAATGAGGTATAGGGGTGGCTGAGTCTGGCATGTTTTGATTTCCTTATCTAAAGACCATCAATACATCACGATACTAGACTATGTCAATTTATTTTGTAAGGTCTTCCCAGAATTTTTTGGCTTGATCAAAAAAGCCTTCGGATTCGGGTGAGTTCTTTTTGCCCGTCATGCTGTCATCAAGTTCTTTTAAGATTTTCTCTTGATCTTTATTAAGGTTCACAGGTGTTTCCACAAAGATATCCACATACATATCCCCGCGTGAAGAGGAACGCAAGATAGACATGCCTTTACCCTTAAGACGGAATTGCTGACCATTTTGTGTACCCGCTGGGATTTTAACTTCGGCTCGACCACCTTCAATGGTAGGCACTTCAAACGTTCCCCCAAGTGCCGCTTTGGAAATACCAATGGGCACACGTGTGCGCAAATCGGAATCCTCGCGGCGGAAAAAACGGTGCGGTTTAACACGTATTTCAACATACAAATCACCAGATGCGCCACCTTGGAGACCTGCCTCACCTTCACCCGACAAACGGATACGACGCGCCTCGTCAATGCCTTCTGGGATATTCACTTCAAGTGTTTTTTCTTTACGCTTACGCCCTTGTCCGTGGCAACTTGTACATGGCTCTTTAATCACTTGCCCTGCACCGCCACATGTAGAACAGGTACGCTCTACTGTGAAAAATCCTTGGGAAGCACGCACACGCCCTGCGCCTTGGCACACGCCACAAGTTTCGGGCTTGGTGCCTTTTTTCGCGCCTGATCCGTCACACACGTCGCATGTTTGCTGGATTGGTACTTTGAGTGTCGCTTCTTTACCGTTAAAGGCTTCTTCTAACGTGATAGAAATAGAGGTGGCAATATCATTACCGCGATAGCCTTGCTGACCGCCTCGTCCACGTCCGCCGCCAGAGAACACATCGCCAAACACATCCTCAAATATATCGGTGAATGACGCGCCATTGCCAAAATCAAAACCGTGGAAACCTTGAGCACCACCGCTCATGCCTGCGCCACCAGCACCACCGCCCATACCACCGTTAAAGGCCGCATGACCAAAACGGTCATACGCTGCACGCTTTTGAGGGTCTTTTAAAGTGTCATACGCTGCAGACGCTTCTTTGAAACGAAGCTCGGCTTTATCGTCGCCAGGATTTTTATCGGGATGATCTTTCATCGCAATTTTACGATATGCGGATTTCAAGGTCGCCTCATCGGCACCTTTTTGAACTCCTAATATTTCGTATAAATCTTTTTCCATGATCGCTTAACTTATGTACTCAATCATACGGGGTTTGGCTACCCTTGGATTAAAAAAAGCGCTTGATTATAAGAACTTTATGCTTTGCTCTCGAATATCTTCCGCCATAGAGGTTTAACCGTATTGTCATTCGTAATGTCTGACGGATTATTTTTACTCTGATCTTCAAGCCTTAGTTTTTTATCGTATAATCTGCGCGCCTCGGCTTTAGACAAAACGGTGTAAGCTTCGGTGATGGTTTTAAAAATCATTTGTGAAGCGTCACGTTTGGGCGGCGTTGCATTATCGGGATGGTACGTTTTTACAAGTCCCAGATAGGCCGTACGGATTTCTGTAAATGATGCATTATGTGCCACACCCAATATTTCATAATGGTTTACAACAGGATATTGATACAAAACGCGCGTCCTCATGGCTCTAGTTAAATATGTTAGGGATACACAATGCAAGTTTCGTGCCTGTTTACACATGCCCGATATGTGCATAGAATTAAGATCATGATCAAACAGCGCGGAAATATACTATTTTTAATACTTTTAGCCGTCGCATTATTTGCGGCACTCACATACGCCGTGGTTTCATCATCAAGCGGTGGTGGTAAAAATAGCGGTGATGAAAATGCTAAATTAGCCGCTGCCGAACTTTTGCAAATCGCCACTGAGATGAAAAGCTCCATGATACGATCAAGAGTGGTGAATAATATTCCTGACTATGGGTGGGATTTTTTCCACGACACAGACTCTTCATCATCTGCCAATGCAACATGTACAAATAACAAATGTCGCATGTTTAAAAATACTACGAATGATCAACAAGGATTAATATCAATTAGAAACGTTCCAGAGAGCGCTAAATTTGACAAAACTATTACAAAACCAGTCCGTTTTCATTCTCAAAATACAGTCAATGTGGGCACTGATGAGCCAGATTTGGTGGCTGTTTTTCGAAACGTAAACCGTGACACATGTGTAGAAATTCTTGATGCCCTTGGCATTGATCCCGCAGCCATTGATGTAGCGGATAATATTATTACGGGCTACACAAGTTACTCAGGCAACTTAACGAGCTTTCCAACATCGAGTGCAGTTGGGGGCGATGAAAACACTTTTCTGGTTGGTCAACCAACGGGCTGTGTACCCTATCAAACGTCCTACATTTTTTATACAACGCTTATTGGACGTTAATTAGTTGAACATTAATCAGCATTAAAAAAGCCCGCCAAAATGAGCGAGCTTTTTAAAAAAATTAATTAACAGTTAAAGATCAACCATTGCTGACGTCTTTGAAGTCAGCATCGACAATATCATCATCGTCATTGTCAGCGTCTTTTTTAGACTTCTTCTTTGACTTTGATTTTTTGTCGCCCGTTGGTGCTTCGGCAGACTCGGCCTCGCTTGCCGCCTCATCGGCGCTCTCGCTATCGGCTTCATCTTGCGCTTGTTTGTACGCAATTTCGCCGATTTTCATGGAGGCTTCCATCAACGCATCTGTTTTTTCCTTGATAGTCTCGGCACTTGAGGCTTCATCATCCAATGCTTCACGAAGATCTTTGATCGCTGTTTCAGCTTTCTCTTTTTCCTCAGATGGTACTTTATCACCCAAATCATCAATTGATTTCTCAGTTTGATGGATCATGGCTTCGCCTTGATTGCGGGCTTCAACAGCAGAGCGACGCTCTTTATCGCTATCGGCATTCGCCTCAGCATCTTTGACCATTTGTTCGATATCATCGTCTGATAAACCGCCAGAGGCTTGGATACGAATTTGCTGTTCTTTATTCGTGGCCTTGTCTTTGGCAGACACATTCACGATACCGTTTGCATCAATGTCAAATGTCACTTCGACTTGTGGCACACCGCGCGGGGCAGATGGAATACCAACAAGATCAAATTGACCCAGCAATTTATTATCGCCAGCCATTTCACGCTCGCCTTGAGCCACGCGAATGGTCACGGCTGTTTGATTATCTTCGGCTGTTGAGAACACTTGAGATTTTTTCGTTGGAATTGTTGTGTTACGATCAATCAGACGGGTAAACACACCGCCCAATGTTTCGATGCCCAATGATAATGGCGTAACATCCAATAGAAGCACGTCTTTCACATCACCTTGCAACACACCGCCCTGCACTGCCGCGCCAAGCGCCACAACTTCATCAGGGTTCACACCTTTGTGAGGCTCTTTACCAAAGAAATCTTTAACTGACTCGATCACTTTAGGCATACGGGTCATACCACCCACCAACACGACTTCGTCGATATCAGAAGGTTTTAGACCAGCATCTTTCAATGCTTTTTTACATGGCTCAATGGAACGGCGGATCAGATCATCAACAAGTTGTTCTAATTTCGCGCGTGTCAATTTGATGTTCAAATGTTTAGGACCAGACGCATCAGCCGTGATAAACGGTAAGTTCACTTCTGTTGAGCTCGCGGATGACAATTCAATTTTTGCTTTTTCTGCCGCTTCTTTAAGACGTTGAAGCGCCATTTTATCGGTGCGCAAGTCAACAGATTGTTCTTTTTTGAACTCATCAGCCAAGAAGTCAATGATGCGTGCATCAAAGTCATCACCACCAAGGAACGTATCCCCGTTTGTGGCTTTCACTTCAAATACGCCGTCACCAATTTCCAAAATGGACACATCAAACGTACCACCACCAAGGTCATAAACCGCAATGATACCATGTTCTTTTTTATCCAAACCGTAGGCAAGTGCCGCCGCTGTTGGCTCGTTAATAATACGTAACACTTCTAAGCCAGCAATTTTACCAGCATCTTTTGTAGCTTGGCGTTGCGCATCATCAAAATAAGCAGGCACTGTGATAACTGCTTTTTCAACTTTTTCACCAAGATATGACTCGGCAGTTTCTTTCATTTTTTGCAACACGAGCGCAGAAATTTGCGAGGGAGATTGTTTCTCATCACCCACTTGGATCCACGCATCGCCATTGTCATTTTTGACAATTTTAAAAGGCGCTTGTTCTTGAAGTTTTTTCACTTCGGCGTCACCAATACGGCGACCAACAAGACGTTTTGATCCAAAGATTGTTTTCTCTGGGTTTGTCACAGCTTGACGTTTGGCAGGTTGACCCACGAGGCGTTGACCATCATCGGCAAAAGCCACCATAGAGGGCGTTGTACGCGCGCCTTCACTGTTTTCAATAACTTTAGGCTTGTCACCATCCATAATGGCGACACAGCTATTGGTTGTTCCTAAATCGATACCAATAATTTTACTCATATTTTTAAATCCTCTTTAGTTTTCGTTTATAAATCAATTGTCTCATGCGGAGCCGTTTGGCCGTTGCATAACTTTATTACGCCTCCCTTATATAATTGGATCAAAAAAGATTGCAAGAATGTTATGATTATTTTTATTGACATAAATAAAAAGTCAGGTATTGTTAAGTCCATTGAACAAAGTTAAAGGCCTATATTATGAGTTTCGTTGGTAATACATATAAAAAACAAATTGCTTCAATAGCATTTTGCACAGTAGCTGGTCTCGTAGCTGTTAGAGAGATCGTTAACAACGCTCCGATTATCAAAGATGCTATCACTAATCCTTTGATTACTGTGCCTATTGGAATAGCGTTGGCTCCTACAGCTTTATTGTTTTTTATCAAAGGAATGGCCTTAATGTATGGTCACAGTATCCCACTTCACGAAATCAAAGAAGATTTGAACAATACAGGTCGAGAGATTGTGGATTTTGTTGCCTCAAAACTCCCGCCATTTACTAAAAAATAAATCACTTAAAGTACAAGTCTTAATTAACTTTTAAGTAAGCTTCGCTTGTTATTATTAACATAACTAATAATATTGAGGACTTAAACTATGGCACAAAAACCACCAAGCACTTCTTTTGCTAAGAATAATAAAGACGCTATGGAGCAAAATAGTTTTGGGGTTCAAGCATGGACTGTTTTCAAGAATACATTTAGTGGTAATAAACTATTTGCATACGGAGCTATTGGAGCGGCGGGTGCTTCTTTAAGTGGTTTGGCAAGTACTGGGGGTGTTCAAGCACTCATAGGAACGGCCATTATAGGTGGTAGTTTAGCTTTAGCGGTTGCCGCTACAAGACTTGCTGTTTTTGGTGCATCCACACTCAAACAAAAAATATTATCTAAAAATGAATCTAAAACCTCTTTTTCAGCAAGTAATTTACTGCCTCAAACAAACCCTAAACCAGTTGCACAAGTAGCTCCCGCTACTTCACCACGCCAACCCTAGCCGGGCGGATAAGACGTCCATTAAGCGTGTAGCCTACTTCTAACACTTCAATAATTGTGCCTGCCTCAAGCCCTTCCATGGGCGCTTCAAACATAACTTCGTGTGAATTGGCATCAAATTTTTCAACCGTTTTTTCAGGGGCAATCTGTTTTAAGCCGTGACGATCAAACACGGCGAGCATAGCGCGCTCTGTCGCGGTCACGCCTTCCATCAATGGGTTATCAATGCGATCTGCCTCTGGCACAGCATCAAGCGCACGGCGCAAATTATCCGCCACCTCAAGCAAATCTTTAGCAAACCCTGCCACCGCGTAATTACGCGCATCTGACATATTTTTTTCTGCACGTTTACGCGTATTTTCTTGTTCGGCAAGAGACCGCAATAATTGATCCTTTAAACACGTCACTTCGTCTTGATAGGCTTGATTAACACTCGCCGCATCATTGGCTGGCTCTGGCTGTTCAAGGTTTAATTCTTCTTCTAAATTCATATCCGCTTGGGCATCTTCCATGGCGGCCATGGCTTCGGGGCTGATATCAATATTATCTTCTGTTTTTTTATTCATAGGGCTTGTTTTAGGGCAAGCCTAAGTCAAAATCAACTCTCTAATAATCAAATTACTTCTATCTATTTAGATCAAAATTCGCGCGTTGATTGCAATTGTGTCTAAGTGGATTAATCCTATCCAATGGGTTTTTTATAAACCTTTGAACTATATTCCTTATGTTTGGGGGAAGCACCGAAGAGTCCGAAACGGCTTCATCAATCACTGTGTGCAGCATTCTTGGAAACATTTTTTGAGCGTTTTTCAAATCATCATACAAAGCGCAAGTCATTGTAGGGCGTCCCTCTTTCTCACAAATGAGCTCATTATAAAGTATAGCAGCAATTTCACCAATCACAGCTTGAGCCGTTTTGGTTTTGGTCCCATCAATTTGTTTTATAAAATCGTTGAGGTTCATATCCGCGTCTTGATCAGACGCTATAGCAAAAGATGGATGACCGTCGTTATATGCAATGAGCACATCTGTTACGCCATAACCTTCTTCATGCACCCCATCATAATGATGAGTTTGATGACGCGTTTTAAAATAACAATATTCTTGTGATCTACTAAAAATATCCTTAACGTCCGCAATAAAAGCTCCACCTGTTTGGACAAGTATTTTAAAAGGTTTACGATCCATATTTATCCTCCAAATCCCAAGTTTTTATAGTGGCGAGTGTCTGTCAATTTATACTTTTGTTCTTGAATAGACCCTTCAATGGCTTTGTTGTAAGTGCCTGTTATAGGTTTATTGCCACGCATAATTTTAGCCTGAGCGCTTCGCTCAACATTCAACACTCTCTCAAAATCTGCATGTGAAATAGAACTCATAATTATTCTCCAAATGAAACAATAAAGCCTGCGCTTAGTTATGTCAATATTAATGTTGCCTTTACATCCCACCTATCACATGGCACTCATATGACCATGAGTAACATCCAAAACACTACAAAGCGCCCCAGCGGCCGTAAAGCTGACCAAATCCGCGAGTATTCCTTTGAAATGGGATTTAACAAACATGCCGAAGGCTCTTGCCTCGTAAAATGCGGTGACACCCATGTGCTGTGTACCGCAAGTGTTGATGCTGGCGTTCCTAGCTGGCTCAAGGGCAAAGGAAAAGGCTGGGTCACGGCTGAATACGGTATGCTCCCGCGATCTACGGGTGAACGTATCAACCGAGAAGCCGCAAAAGGCAAACAATCAGGTCGCACCCAAGAGATTCAACGCCTCATCGGACGCGCACTTCGCGCTGTTGTCGATTTCGAAGGCCTAGGTGAACGTCAAATCCGTGTGGATTGTGATGTGCTCCAAGCTGATGGCGGAACGCGCACAGCGTCCATTACGGGTGGTTATTTGGCACTTTATCAAGCGCTTCATTGGATGAAAACACAAAATGCGTTTGCAAAAATACCACTCACCGATAGCGTGTCCGCGATTTCTTGTGGTGTGTACAAAGGTTTGCCAGTGGCCGATCTTGATTATCCAGAGGACAGCACGGCTGAAACCGATGGTAATTTCGTGATCACGGGCAATGGTGGATTGGTTGAAGTTCAAGCCACAGCCGAGGGCGCAGTGATGTCTGAAGATCAATTCATGACCATTATGAAACTGGCACAAAATGCATGTAAAGACCTCAAAAATGCTCAAGATGACGCGCTAAAGGCCGCGGGCATTTTATAAATGATCTTTCCGCCCGTTTTTTTACTCGCAACCTCAAGCGCAGGAAAAGCGGTGGAATTACGTAGTATGCTTAAAGATCACGGTGTTAATAGCGAGGTTAAAACTTACGCAGATTTCGATCTTATTGCGCCCGATGAAACGGGTGAAACATTTCGTGAAAATGCATCTATTAAATTAAAGGCGGGTTTTGAGGCCACAAACCTTCCCACTCTGGCCGATGATAGCGGTTTATGCGTGCCTGCTATTGGCAATCAACCTGGGGTTTATAGTGCCGATTGGGCAGAGGGTAAAGATGGATCTCGCGACTTTACACGCGCCATGCAACGCATTGATAGCGAACTTGGTGATAAAGACCGCGCGGCGTATTTCACATGCACATTACTATTCCATGATGGGACAAACATTCACGATTCCGAGGGGCGCGTAAACGGACACCTCTTGAAAGCCAGTGATCCTATGGGCGCTAATGGTCACGGTTATGATCCGTGGTTTGTGCCAGAGGGATACGA
>JBBKXB010000034.1:0-9175 GCA_037969255.1 Bdellovibrionales bacterium
ACTTATAATGCGGCGGGTGTCGCCACTGATATTTATGGCATTAATAATGTCATTCGGAGCAATGTTAGTGATGCTGGAACCATAGACAATTTTATAGGTATCTATAGTTATAATTATAAAGCCGGCACAAAAACGACAAATAACAATTGGGGTATCTATAATTATACGTCTTCTAAAGGGACAGTGAACAATAGCGTGCGCGGTATTTTTAATTATGTACGCTCGGTTGAAAGTGGTGGGGCAGTCGCGCCTGAGTACAGCGGTATATATAATGAATTATATCTAAGTGGAAATGCAACAATAACCAATGCCTATGGCATTCGGTCAAGATTGACAGCTTTTGGTGGTATGACAATTGGTAATTATTACGGCTTATACTTTGATACAGTGTCTAGTCCGCCAACCACTTATTGGGCCTTATATAATGCCAGCACAATGCAATCGTATTTTGGCGGTAATGTCGGTATTGGGTCTGGTAAAACAGTGCCCTCTTATTCTCTTGATACATCTGGGTCTATTCGCGCCAACACTACGGTTTACACGTCTGATGCGCGTCTCAAGAAAGATGTCGCCACAATTGATCAAGGTTTGGATTCAGTCTTAAAATTACGCGGTGTCACCTTTAACTGGATCACACCAAGTAACGATGATCAAAAAGGCCGCCAAATTGGTTTGATCGCCCAAGAAATTGAAGAGGTCTATCCTGAACTTGTCCTCACAGACAATGAAGGCATGAAATCCGTGAATTATCCTGGTCTTGTCGCGCCATTGATAGAAGCCGTTAAAACCATCTGGGCTAAAATTACGGATATGCTGGATGTGATTGAATCTCTAACGAAACGCATTGTGACGTTAGAGGCACAAAACCAATCTCTTGAAGACCGCATTGAACGTTTGGAAGCCAGCACTCAACCTGCGCCCTAAAGCTATTATTTCTTATTCTTAGGCGCTGATTTTGGCGTTGCAGACACATCAACGAAGCTTGTTTCGCGTACGTCATTACTCGTTGGGCCACCAACGCTATTGCCATCTTTATCTATACCAAGAACCATCGTTTGATACGGGAATGGGATTTCAATATCGTTTTTATCAAATACTTTTTTGATACGACGATTAAACTCGCGCCCCACAACCCATTGTGAAACAGGCTTGGTTTTGATCCGTGCTTTGATAATCACGGCGCTATCGGCAAATTGATCGACACCCGCAACATCCAATGGCGCAAGAATAAGATGTTTGTAATCATCATCTTTCATCATGTCATCAACCACTGTGCACATTAATTCGCTCACTTCATCCGTGTCCTCGCGATACGCCACGCCCATTTCGATCATGTAATAGCTGTAATCTTTGGTCAGATTGTCAATCGTTGTGATCTCTGAAAATGGGACGGTCATTACGGTTCCGTCATAAGCGCGCATCTGAATTTTGCGCAATGTGATCACTTCAACAAGACCGGTTTTACCGCCAACGGTGACCACATCGCCAACATTAAAAAGGTCTTCGAGAATGAGTGTGAACCCCGTGATAAAGTCTTGGACAAATTTTTGTGCGCCAAAACCAATGGCGATACCAAGCACACCAGCACCCGCCATCAACGGCACTATATTAATGCCTAACTCGGACAGTAAAATCAGCGCAAACATTAACCCAAACACAATGGTGATAATGGTGCGCACGATAGGGATAAGTGTACGAAGACGTGAGGACTCGGCGGCATCGGCCTTGGCCATCAAATGCTCAACGATGGCATGGATAGTCTCCCATACGAACGCGCCCAGAAACACCACAAACACAACGTTCAAAATAAGGTTTAAAGCATTGCTCGTGGCATCATTATGAAACAAGAAATCCTCGCCAAATTGCCAAATGGATGTGAGTGCAAAAAGATATAAAATCAAAATAAAAGCTTTACCAAAATAGCGGAGTGCGCGCGTGTAAACGCGAAAACGATTTTGATTGAGATAAACACGGCGTCCCCATGTTTCCCCTTTTTTACGAACCGTTTGAATGATTTTTCTTAAAATAAAGATCAATATAAGCGCGGCTAATGTTGAAATTATGGTCAAGCCAATACGCCCAACAATGCCCTCGTTCAAATCGTGCGCTCTTAAAAATTCTTGGTATTGGATAAAGAAACCATCAATCGTGTTACCAAACCCAAGGCTTTGGGACAAAGCGACAATAGGCTCTTGTGCAGGCGTTGCTTCGGGTTTGCTCGACGTTTCAGCCAAAGTTTTCAAATTGCCTATGAAGTCCCCGCGTGCGGTTTCGGACTCAAGTGTTTTGATAAGTTCTTTTACATTATCAGGATTGATTGTCACCGAAGACGAGGCATCTTGCGCCACAGCAGGCATGATGAACAAAAAGGACAATAAAAAAGCGCATAAATATTTCATAGGTCACAAAATGACATAGATATAGGTGATGTCAAGCTATGCTTAAGGCGCGCTATTAATTCTTTGTTTGATAACGCTCATCGAAATAAACTTCGCTCTCGTTCATAAGTTTTTTACCGTACCCAAGCTCATCGCGACCTTCTTTGATAAGTTTTTTACCTTTTTTAATGTCTCTTTCACCATTTTCAACTAATTTTTCGCCACGCTTAATTTTGTCGTTACCTTTTCCGGACAATTCATCGCCCTTTTCCCATGAGTCAGCCAGCTTATCATTGATAGAGGCCTGCACATCATTAGCTGCAGAATATCCACGAATTTGATCGCCTCTTGTGGGGGTTTCGGCGCAAGCCACAAGACCGAGTAGTGCGATTGTTGATAGGCCACCTAGGACAGTGCGTTTCATTGTGATGTGTTCCCTTTTTGGTTGGTGTATAATGTAAGCTTTGTATAGAGGTTAAGAAAATTTGTAACAAGTATAAAAGAATATTGTCACATCGCCTCGCCAACGCTAGAGATAAGTATCTCGCGTTTGCCGACATGGTTGGCCTTTGATACCACACCACGTTTTTCCATTTCATCAATGATCCGCGCGGCGCGGTTATAACCAATTTGTAAATGACGCTGGATAAAGCTGGTGGAGGCTTTTTCCTCGCGTAGAATTAATTCCACGGCATCACGGTAGAGTTCATCAACGTCCGATCCATCACCGTCCATACCATCAAAGTCACCGCCTTCATCCGTGACATCCTCGACATACACAGGTTCGCCTTGTGATTTAAGGTAATTGACGACTTCTTCGACATCTTTATCAGAGCAGAAAGGTCCATGAACGCGGGTGACTTTACCGCCCGCCGCCATATAAAGCATGTCGCCATGCCCCAATAATTGCTCAGCGCCACCTTCGCCCAAAATGGTTCGGCTATCAATTTTAGAAGTCACGGCAAAAGAAATACGTGTTGGGAAATTGGCTTTAATAGTCCCTGTGATCACATCCACGGATGGTCTTTGTGTTGCCATGATCATGTGGATACCAGCGGCACGTGCCATTTGCGCAAGGCGTTGTACCGCGCTTTCAACGTCTTTACCTGCAACGAGCATCAAATCAGCAAACTCATCAACAATCACGACGATGAATGGCAATTCATTGAGATCAAGTGGCAGTTCTTCGTAGACTGGTTTACCAGTTTCTGCATCAAAACCCGTTTGGATTTTGCGCATGATAACCTCGCCCTTTTGACGGGCTTCTTTAACGCGCTGGTTATAACCTTCGATATTGCGCACGCCCAATTTGGACATATCACGATAACGGTCTTCCATTTCTTTGACTGCCCATTTAAGCGCGACCACGGCTTTGCCAGGCTCAGTCACAACAGGGGATAGTAAATGCGGGATGCCATCGTAAACGGAAAGCTCGAGCATTTTAGGATCAATCATAATGAAACGACATTGTGCAGGGGATAATTTATATAAAATGGATGTGATCATGGTGTTAATCGCCACCGATTTACCTGAACCCGTTGTCCCCGCCACCAATAAATGTGGCATACGTGACAAATCCGCCATGACAGGCGCGCCGCCAATATCTTTACCCAATATCAATGGCAATTTGGCAGTCGTTTTTTTGTAAGTGTCGCTTTCAACCATTTCGCGCATGTAAACGATTTGCTTTTTCTTGTTTGGTAGTTCGATCCCGATAACGTTTTTACCAGGCACCACAGCCGCGCGAACGGATACGGCAGACATTGATCTCGCGATATCATCCGATAGATTGATAACCCGTGATGATTTCACTCCTGGGGCGGGCTCAAGATCATATAATGTGACCACGGGTCCAGGGCTTACGCGTGAGATATTGCCTTGAACGTTAAAATCGCTCAGGACATTTTCCAATAATTGCGCGTTGCGTTGTAATGCTTTTTCATCCACGGGTTCGCTGTCTTGTTTGGGGACTTTTTGAAGCAATTCGGAGCTCGGGCTAACCCAGTTTTGATAATCGGGTTCTTCACCATCAAGCGCGAGTTTTTTCTGGGGTACTTTTTTATTGGGTTTACGTGTGGCTGTGGCCTCGGCTGATTTTGGTAGGGATGGTACAATTATTTCGGGTTCGTGGTCATTGTTCTCATCGTTATCATGTGTGGCAATTTCAACATCACTTATTTCAAAGTCATCATTCTTTTTGAATTTTGGTACCATGCGCCATAGCAATGCACCCATATCACGAAATGTGATGGTGATGGCGAAACGTAATCCTATGATAAAAATGAGAAGGCCTAATATTTGAACCGCCCATCCATAAGGTTTACCGATTAAATTGGCATTGGCCAAAGTGCTTAAATTATAGAGGATGACACCCGTGCCACCGCCCCATGATCCCGCATATCCACGCCAGCTTTCAGCTAGAAAAGGTGCGAATAAAATACAAAAACCCAACACTGAAATAAGGACGCATGACATACGGCGCAAACTAAAACGCGGCCCAAGATCGCGGGATAATAAATATGACCACACCCATAAATATAAAATGAATAAAATGGCGCCCAATCCGAGCGATTGGATCAATATGTCCGCGCTGTAAGCACCAAGAGCGCCTAGCCAGTTATGATAACCACCTTGGTTGCTTGTGGCTAAAGTATGGAAGGAGGGGTCATAAGCGTTGTAACTGACCACCGATAAAAACAAGGCCAAGGCAATCAGACCGATGCTTAGTGACAAAACCCAGCGCCATCCTGTTTTTTTAAAGGATGAAAAGCGCTCTTTGCGTGCGGTGTTTTTAATTTTGATTTTCTTTTTGGCCATGATCTTCACAAGAGTGCCAGTCCTAAACGTCCTTTGGCAAGTGTCTTTCACACTTGTTTGATGTATCAAATATCCTTTTTTGATTAAAAAAATGGGATAAGTTGTTTTTTAAGCCTCACATTAACGGGTTGTTAACCATTAATGCGTAACAATGGTGTATGTCTCAACAAATATCCATGGCGACACCCGCCACGCTTCCTCCACAATATGTGGTCTATGTGTTCAAGCATAGCACGCATGATGCGTCGGGTTACGTGTCCAAAACATTGCCCGCGGGCATGGTGCGTTTAAATTGGGAAAGAGACAGTTTAAACGATGATCTTATCAGTGCTTTGACACGTGCGGAAATGGCGCTGCAAAAAGATAATATAAAACGTGTTCAAGTGTTTGAGCAAAGAGCAGACAGCGATCGCCATTATAGAATAGGGCGCATGGTGCGTCATTATGGTTCCAATTGGTTGCAAAGACTTTTGGGGATCGCTTAACGCGTTAATGCACCTCGAATGGTAGACACACTTGGCGTTGGCGTGATTAATTGATGGGGATCAATCGTTTCACGAACATCCACGACTTTCATGTGATCTTTTGATTCTATAGCTTGAGCGATATCATTGAGTGCGTTGTGGCAGTTTATGTCATCTTTATGGCCTTCAAACTCAACAAGGAAATGCGGTATTCTAAAATCAGGCCCTGTGAAAGATTCAATGAGCGTCAACTCAACACCATTAGGTTTAAAGCAACTCAGTGCTTTGGCCAGTGATCCTGCTGTGTGCGGCGTGTTAAATAACAAGCGCGTTCTATAATATTTCGAAGGATCGCTTATTTTTGGGTTAATAATAGCGGCCTCGTGAAAATCACATTGTGTGTTGCGGATGCTTTGTGCAATTTGCGCCAAACTACGTTCTGGTGCATTGGGAACATCAGGTTTAGTGCACTCATAACATCCCAATATCTGAACGGTATCTTCTTCACTAAATTCGCGCAGTTTTTCAAGGGCTTTGCGAAAATTTTCATTGTTAAGATGTTCTTCGGAATCAATCCAAAATTCGGGTGTCGTTTGTGTGTGAGGATCAAAAAACGATTCAATTTTCGTTAAATTAATGCCCATATCCGCAAAGCCACCAAGCGCCTCATAAAGCGTTCCTGGGGCGTGCTTTAATTTAAATATAAACGAGGTTTTAAATTTTTTACCTTTTTCGGGCAATGGTACCGAGCCGACGGTCGAGTATAACCAAAATCGTGTGTAATTATTTTTGTAATCTTGGATGTTGGATTCGATCACACGAAGCCCGTATTCTTGGGCTGCCGCATGAGACGCAATGGCGGCGCAAGATGGATCCATCATATCAGCTATTGCGGATGCGGAGGCGGCGGTATCACCATATTTGGCATCACTCTCCATACCGTACTTATTTAGGAATCCATGACATTGTTTAATGGCATGTTCATGTGAGTAAACTTTTTTTATCTTAGAAACATCATTATGTGTGGCCACAAGGCATAATTCCACGGGTAAATAATGCTCCCCGCTCACCCATAGGTTTGATTTGCGCAGCCAATCTTTGAAAACACGTTCTACGGGACCGCCTATTGAATTTTCAACAGGTATGACGGCTAAATCTGTTTCTCTATTGATCAACGCCTCAAAGGTTTGATCGAAAGTTTGGTATCCAATGGCTTCATGTTCGGGTGCAAGTATTTCACAGGCACGCTCTGAATACGCGCCAATTGTTCCTTGATAACTAGTTTTTGCCATACTTGCCCTTGCTTACGAATTTTTCTATTAACATCTTGTCAGCCGTGGTTTAAAACGGCAAACTATAATTCGAATAATGATACATTTTTTAGACATAATAGTATAGAACTTTATTAAAGGATTTTTATGAGCCACAAGCCCAACATGAATTTGAACACAATTTTTGCCGCTATATTGATTGCAGGTATCGTCGCGATGCTTGCGAGCTTTGTGAGCCGTAAAGCTGTTGCGCCTCATTATCCAGAGCATGAAGCGTTTCCCATAGAAGTTTCCGAAGTTGAAGCTGGCGCCAAATCAGCGGGTCCCGTGGGCCCTGATCCAATATTGGCCTTAATTGCAACGGCTGATCTTGAAAAAGGGCAATCTTTATCCAAGCAATGCGCCGCATGTCATGATTTTTCTAGCGGTGGCCCCAATCGTGTTGGCCCTAATTTATATGCCATTGTAGGCGCGAATAAAGGCAAACATGCCGATTTTGCGTATTCAGATGCGCTCATGGAAAAAGGTGGCGCTTGGACGTATCAAGACCTCAACCATTTTTTATGGAAGCCGAAAGATTATATTGCTGGCACGAAAATGAATTTCATTGGGATCAAAAAGCCTGAAGATCGCGCCGCTATGATTGCATGGCTGCGCACGCAAGGCAGTTCAGGCTATGCACTTCCTAGTGAAGTTGACATTGCCAGTGAAGTGCCAGAACCAGTAACCATTGAGGCTGGTGCTCCTGTTGATTCTGGTACGGGTATGGAAACAGAAGACGGCGAGTCAATCATAGAAGAAGTGGTTGAAGAATTGGCAGAAGAAACGAAGGAAATACTAACCCCATGATCATTGTTTTTGGCTCACTCAATATTGATATGATGCTCAAAGTTGAGCATCTTCCAGTGGCGGGCGAAACAGTGAAATCTCCTTTTTATGAATGGGTGCCGGGTGGTAAAGGCGCCAATCAGGCGGTTGCCGCCGCACGCGCGTATGGCGTTTCCTCAAAAGTCGCGATGGTTGGTAAAGTTGGGGATGACGGATTTGGAACGCGTTGCCTTAATAACATGAAAAAAGAGGGCATTAATTGCTCGGGCATTGGGGCATCTGCTTTGCCAACAGGGTGCGCCGCGGTGATTTATGATGACAGCGCAGAAAACCAAATTGTGGTTGCAAGTGGTGCCAATAACGAGGCCACAGCTGATCAAGTGCCGAATGAAGTTTTAGAAAAAGGCCATGTGGTTTTGATGCAAATGGAAGTGCCCGCCGCGCAAAATTGGGAATTGATTGAGCGCGCGCATGCCAAAGGCGCTCGTACGATTTTAAATCTCGCACCAGCGGCGAATATCCCAAAAACAGCGCTTGATGCGCTTGATTATTTGATCGTTAATCAGATCGAGGCGCGTCAAATTTCTGAAAAACTAGGATTAACCATCGAAACAGACGCCATGAAACTTGCTCATTCTCTTGCTTCTAATTGCGATCTCACATGTATTGTGACCATCGGCTCAAAAGGCTCAGTGGCGGCCACAAAGAATAAAGGATGGCGTATGCCTGCCATGGATATTGGTGACCCTGTTGATACGACGGGTTCTGGCGATTCTTATTGTGGGGCTTTTGCCGCCGCTATACACCACGGTCTTCCTCTTGAAAACGCCATAAAACAAGCTTCTATCGCGGGCTCATTGGCGTGTTTAAAAGTGGGCGCGCAAACCGCGATGCCCCTTAAAGGTGAGATCGAAGGTCATTTGGATAAATTAGCCGACCCAGAAATAGTTACTTTTCAGGCGTAAGCGTATTGTGCAACTTTGAGAACGTTGATCCGCTGCCAGTAAATGTCTTAAGTGGCATTTGCACTTGATTAATACCATTTTTATCTTCAATAACAGCTCGTTCTCCCAAAGAATCGCTGTTAAATCCGTAAGCGCTGCCCTCAGAGGTTTCAATTGAGAATCCATAACCACTTTTTTTCATAAAGAATGACCCAACTTCTAATGCTGATCCATCAACTACAGTGAATTCACCGTCTTTAAAGCAGAATGTGTTTCCGCTTTCGCTCTGAGCAAAGAAACCTTGACCATTATCTTTAACAATTCCGCTTTTTAAGTTATCTAAACATTCAGTTGCTTCAATCTCGGGCGATCCAATTTGCTGAGCGGCAACTGGCGTATTTGCTAGCGCTAATGATGCGCCTGCTACGGCTGCTGCTTTAAAAATTCTTCATGTTTTTATCCTTTGTTAATAT
>JBBKXB010000035.1:0-5419 GCA_037969255.1 Bdellovibrionales bacterium
CGGGCTAATTTTGAGTGCGTCGAAATTTGAACAGACAAGATTTCGAGAGAAAATTAAGCATAAAATAATCGAAAAAAGTTTTGGCGCACACAGGTTCGAATCTTGCACAACCATTTTCTAGGTAACCCGTCACGTTTAACGAAAACAAAAGTAAGTATAAGACAAGCACTAATATTCAATTTATCTTACAATTATAATAATTTATGCTATAACATTTTCATGCGTTACTTCATCACTTTTCTTTTAGCTGTGCTCGCGTCCCTCATGGTCGGGCACTTTACTTTTAATTCCGATTCATCTGTGTCATCTACTCAAGAAACGGCATTTGATCGCGTGATACGCACAGGTGTCTTACGTTGTGGATATAATGTTTGGCCGCCAGCTTTGTCTATTGATCCTAATAGTGGTGAGGTATCAGGCATTATTAAAGAATTGATTGAAGATGCTGCTGCTGGCGTTAACCTGAAAGTAGAATGGACGATTCAAGCAGGGTGGGGCACTTATGCCGAAGACTTAAAGAATGATAGATTTGATGCTATGTGCACTGGTGTGTGGCAATTAAAAGAGGTGGCACCACTGCTTACTTTTACCAAACCTATTTTTTATAACCCTGTATATGCTTATGTGCGTGCTGACGAAACACGAATTAATGCTGATTATAGTAATTTAAATAGCCCAAAATTTCGTATAGCGACGGCTGATGGTGATGTATCCGCACTTATCGCTAAGGAAAACTTTCCAAAAGCTCAAAGAACTTCTTATGGTGAATTGACTCATCCCAGTGAAATTATAACAAATGTTGCGACTAAAAAGGCAGATTTGATATTCATTGAATCCAATGTGGGCGAAGCTTTTATGAATAGTAACCCAAATCAAATAAAGCGGTTAACCAATGAGCCTTATAAGACTTTTTCTGCATCTATGCTTGCGTTCAAAATGGGAGAGCACAACCTTGCTGAAATGTTTGATACCATCATCACGGAAATGCAATTGCACGGCACGATTGATCGCGTGATTGAGAAATATGACCCAACCCGTGTCAACTTTATTCCCGTTGCTAAACCCTATACGATTAAGGAATAACTCATGCGTCAAAACTATATCACTATCATTATTTCAGTCGTTTTATCACTGCTCATTGGATCATTCATATTTGGTTCAAATGATAATGGGTCGTCCGATGTCGATACGTCGTATGATCGCATTGTGAAATCCGGGACATTAAAATGCGGGTATTATCCTAGTCCTACATTTTTAGATATTGATCCCAACACAGGCGAGATGAGCGGAATTGTTTATGATTACGTCACGCAATTGGGTAAAAACACTGGGCTTAAAATTGAATGGGTCGAAGAAGTTGGCGTGGCCGATTACATCACTGGCCTGAAATCAGATCGCTTTGATGCGTATTGTACCGCGCTTACGATGAACAGCGAACGTGCGGCGGGCGGTGCCGATTTCTTGGACGCTTATATTTATGATCGCTTTGATATTTTTGTACGCCAAGATGATGATCGTTTCGACCACAACTTGAGTGCACTTAATGCCGAAGGTGTCCAATTTGTCGCTTTGGAAGGTGATATTTTTGCTAAAATCATCCGTAAGTTTTTTCCAAAAGGTAATCTTAAACAACTATCACAACTAAGCTCGCAAACTGATCCATTATTATATGTTGCCACGGGTAAAGCTGATGTCGTCCTCTCAACACCGCTTATTTCAGCACGTTATATGAAGAATAATCCCAATAAAGTTCGCCTTGTGAAATTGGATAAACCGTTCATATATGCGAACACAGCGTTGTCCATTAAGGGCGGTCAATACAAATTGAAACGCATGCTTGATATAGCGACACTTGAAATGCAATCTAATGGTCAACTTGACTTTATCTTAGATAAACATGACCCTGAAAAACTATTGGGTCGCCGCGTTCTACCATTCACAGCCAATCAACAATAAGGAATCTAAACATGCGCATACTCGGAATTATTTTATTATCAGTCGTCCTATCCCTCATCGCGGGATCAATTGTTTATAAGAATGATGGAGGTAACGCCGTATCCACACAAACAGCGTTTGATCGTGTGATGCAATCGGGGACATTGCAGTGCGGGTATGCCGTATGGGCACCATTTATTGATAAAGACCCAAACACGGGTGCAATGAGCGGTATATTGGTTGAAACTATGGACGAGATTGGCGCACTTCTTGATCTTAAAATTGATTGGAAATATGAAACGGGTTACGGCAATTACACCGAGGATTTAAACGCGGATCGTTTTGATGTGATGTGCGCATCCTTGTGGGTTGATGCGGGACGTATCAAGAATTCATTGCTCATTGATCCAGCTTACTATTCGGGCGTGTATTTGGTCGTCAAAGATAATGATGATCGCTTTAATAATAATTACGAAATATTGAATAGCCCCGATTATACGATTGCCACCATTGATGGTGATATCACAGCAACGTTGGCTGATAAATTATTTCCAAAAGCCAAAAAAATAGCCTTAACAAGTATGAATAATGCATCAGAATTGGCAGAGCATGTTAAAACGGGAAAAGCCGATGCAACTTTTGCTGATATGGGCTTTTTCAATGATTACGTCAGTAAAAACCCAGACACTGTTAAGGCTTTGATTGAGAACCCAGCATGGGTCTTTGGTGAACGCATGGCTGTTAAAAAAGGTGAATGGCAACTGAAATACATGCTTGATACCGCGATTAGCGAACTCGTTAATAGTGGTTCTTTGGCAAAAATCATGGCTAAATATCCCGGCACCAGCACCTATCCACCAAGTCCAACCTACGAAGCCAAATAATGCGTACGTTTTTAATTATTGTTTCAGCGGTGATACTTTCTCTCTTTGTGGGATCATTCGTCTATAAAGACGATAGTGAAAACTCCGTTGCAAATGAAAGTGTTTATGAACGTGTGATGCGTACAGGTAAGATTCGATGTGGATATTACTATTATAGCCCTGCGCTTCTTAAAGATGAAAAAACAGGCCAAATAACAGGCCTAATTCATGATACTGTTGAAGAGGCGGCTCATGTCTTAAATTTGGAAGTCGAATGGGTTGAAGAAGTCTCTATATCTGATGCGGTCACAGGTCTTCAGAATCGCAGATATGACATGGTGTGCGCAGGCTTTTACGAGCGTCCTAATGTTATGAAGCAAGTCGAATTTGTAGGGCCTTTGTACTACATTACTGTGAATGCATATGTGCGCCCTGATGACAATCGATTTGATAATGATGTGAGTAAAATTAACGATCCTGCTTATACAATTTCGAGCGTTGATGGTAGTATTCCAGATATTATAGCACGTGAGAGTTTCGCCAACGCCAAGAGTTTTTCATTGCCTGAGCTTGCACCATATTCAGACAATATGCTCAACGTTGATACTGGTAAAGCGGACGTTACTTTTGTTGAGAACTCTGTGGCCAATGAGTATTTGCGAAACAATCCAGACACTTTGAAAAAATTACATCCCCCTGTGCGTACTTTTCCTGTTACCTTGCACGTAAATAAAGATGAGATGGCATTCAAAACAATGATGGATTCGGCTGTTCGCCATCTGCATAACAATGGACAGATGGAGAAAATTATACAAAAATATGAAGTTCAATCTGGAGATTATTTACGTGTATCAAAACCCTTTATGTTAGGAGAGTAAAATGCGTGTCGCTTTATTATTAATCACCGCTGTCATCTTATCTCTTCTCGCGGGGTCATTCGTTTATAAGAGCGATGGAGTTAGTGAAGTATCCAAAGAAACAGCTTTTGACCGTGTGATACGCACGGGTGTTTTACGATGTGGATATGCGATGAGCCCACCCATGCTACTTAAGGATCCTAATACGGGTGAGTTATCAGGTCTATCATACGATATAATGACTAATTTCGCCTCAGAATTAGACATTAAAATTGACTGGGTCGAGGAAGTTGGTTGGGGTGATTTTATCGAAGGGCTACGCTCAAATCGTTATGATATGTTTTGCTCTCAATTATGGCCAGATGCGGGGCGTTTAAAAAATCTAGCCCTTGTTGGACCAGTGATATACTCATTCCTCTATCCTTATGCGCGCGCTGATGATGATCGTTTTGATGGTAATTTACAGCGTATCAATCAATCTGATATACGTGTTCCCGTTATTGATGGCGACATTAGTTATTCCATGGCTGAAAACGGATTTCCAAAAGCAGAACGTTTATCTTTGTCACAAATGGCTACGTTTGCCGACATGATCCAATCTGTTCTAACAAAAAAAGCTGATATATTCTTTTTTGATGTGGCTATGATTGAGGCCATACCAGAAGAAGATCGCAAGAAACTTAAGCGTGTTCCAGATATAGAAAGCGCTTTCACCTATTCATCGTATTTTGGTTTGTTGGCAGGTGAAACACAATTACAAAGCACGTTGAATGTGATCATTCAAAAAATGATTGATGATGGTCGTTTAGAGAAATTAGCGGCAAGTTATTCAAGTGATTACGTTACACCTGCAAAAGGATATGCTAAATAATGTCCATTCTTGATATCATCATCACTTATTTTCCTGCTTTTATGAGTGGGTTACGCGTGACGTTATCTTTGTGCGCGATTATATGGGTGGTAGGGATTGTAGGCGGTACGGCTATGGGCGTATTGGCGGCCAAGCATCCAAAAGATTTTGGATTTCCAGTGCGTAGCGCGGCATTCTTCTTACAATCTATGCCACTTTTAGTTCTGTTGTTTTGGTTGCATTATCCCGCCCAAGCCATGTTTAATGTGGTGATCGACCCATTTTGGACGGCGGCATTTACGTTCACTATTGTTAATTTATTTGCCGTGGCGGATTTGGTACGCGGGGCGATTGTCGGTTTTCCTAAACATTATCTAACAGCCGCCAAGGTCACAGGATTGGACGCAAAAACCACTGTGTTAAAAATTCAATTGCCATTATTGTTCCGTGAATTATTACCACCCTTATTGGTACTCCAAGTCGTGATGCTCCACACCACGTTGTTTGCATCCTTGATCTCAGTCGAAGAGATATTCCGCGTGGCGCAACGCATCAATGCGCAAATTTATAAACCCGTTGAGATATATACCGCGCTTGGTTTGTTCTTTGTAGCGGTGTGTGTGCCGATTACCTTGACCGCCGCGTGGCTCAAGAAAAAATATGCTCGCGACCTAAGTGAGCAATAAAAGGAGAATAATATGCGTACTTTTTTAATAGTTTTATTATCAGTCGGATTATCACTTATCGCAGGATCATTTATGTTTGGTAATAACGGTTATGAACAATCCATCCAAAAAGAAACCGCTTTCGAGCGTGTTATGCGTACAGGAGTTATGAAGTGCGGCTATTTACCTAGTGCAACATATCTAGATATTGATCCCAACACAGGAGACATGAGCGGCATTGTTTACGAT
>JBBKXB010000036.1:0-14393 GCA_037969255.1 Bdellovibrionales bacterium
TTCTAGCAATTGGCGCATAGTAAATTCTGGCATAGCCATGACTTATAGTCTCCTTTAGTTGTTACCTCTGCCCCCATAAGATTGAACGGTTACCCGACCAAAGGATTATGCATGGAAGCATGTGAATTATCCCGCCACCATGACGGAACATGTGGTTTATAGCAGTATTTAGTGTGATTGCAAGAATATTATTGATTTTATTCTAAAAATACGTAAAATGATAAAAATGGATAACCATAAAAAACATGTAGAACAAATTATTGCATTGCCTTGGGAGCGCCTATCGGCTCGTGACCTGCAATCATTGATGCATTTATCTTACTTTACAGCCATTGAATTTGCTGAGTCCCTAAGAATTACACTTAATCTATTCCCTGACGATAATTTAATCTTACAAATGGCTGAGGGCGAACTAAATACAAATAATTTAAGCCATGATGGATATAATAAAACCGCTGATCACTATGCATTTCTTGAGCACTTTATTAATAGAGACGGCATACCATTAGAAAAACCAGTAGCTATGGCCGCTAGTGATTATTTATCTTTCTGTCGAAAGCAATCCGATACATTTCGCGCAGAAACCATTTTTAGTCGCGAAGAAGAGCTGTCTAAAATATTCCAACGCATCACCACGGCCAAAGACTGGAAAGAAAAAGGTTTGCCAGCTTTTAGGTATTATCTAGACACTCACATTACCATAGATAGTGCTGAAGGTGGTCACCATGATCTAATTAAACATCGTCCTGTCACTCAAGATATATCAGGATTTTATCAGCATAGATTAGAAATGTATCGATCAATACCAACACTAGGCAAAACTTAAACAGCCTTAATTTTTTCAACGCTATTCGCGCGTTTTAAAGCTTTCATTGTGGCGGGCGGGAAATGCCATTTTTTCTTGGTAAGCACTTAACACAGGTTAATAAGAATACTATCCCAACAGCTTGAATACGCATTTCAACACCATAATTGAGGACTAATCCAAAATCGTTTGGATTTTAATATACCACAGGAGATTACTTATTATGAATTACACTAAATCATTGGCTATCGCAGCCTTGGCCGTCGCATTTGGAATTACAGGATTAGCCACGAACGCCAATGCCATCGAAGTCACCACAAAAACTGATGCCCTTGTTAAAACAGATGGTATGTTAAAAGCAACATCAACGCTTAAAACTGAAAACACAGTTATGGTTGGCGGCGCAGCAATGTATCCATCAAAAAATATCATTGAAAATGCCGTTAATTCTGAAGACCACACAACTTTGGTTGCCGCTGTTAAAGCCGCTGGCCTTGTTGACACGTTATCAGGCACGGGTCCTTTCACTGTGTTTGCACCAACAAATGAAGCGTTTGCTAAATTACCAAAAGGCACTGTTGATACGTTACTAAAAACTGAAAACAAAGCAAAATTATCAAATATTTTGACATACCACGTTGTGCCTATGAAGCTTACAGCCGCTAAAATTGCTGCTGATGCCAAAGCCAATGGCGGTACAGCCACTTACACAACTGTCGAAGGCGAAACTGTGTCTTTGATGGAAAATTCTGATGGTGGATGGATGATCATGGATAATTCTAAGCACAGCGCCAACATTACGATTGCTGATGTGTTTCAATCAAATGGTGTGATCCACGTGACAGATACTGTCATCATGCCTAAATAATTTTGATTTAAATTAAGATTTAAAAAGCCAGAGCTCGTCTCTGGCTTTTTTTATACGCTGCGAACTTTCTCAATGCCATTGGCACGTTTTAGGGCTTTCATAGTTGCTGGCGGAAAATGCCATTTTTTAGGCAATCGTATTTGCGCATTATATTGGTGGTTTGACACATTTAAGATAACGTCTGCTTTGCCGTTTTTACCGCCATTGACGATGATGTTTTGGATCATGGTGATATCATTTCTTTGTGCCATAGGATTAAGCGTGATGTTATAAGCCGACATTTCGATTTTACTGGCCTCGTCCATTGATTTGAACATACGACCCAAAAGGCGCAGATTACCATCGCGCACATCGGCCTCTGCCGTCATTATGATCATATTACCTTCTTCTAAGATCGGACGATATTCTTCCAAAGTGTCGGAAAAGATCATCACTTCGTATGATCCCGTGGTGTCCGATAAGGCAACAAAGGCAAACTTTTGCCCTGTTTTTTGACTGATGCGCTCTTGGCGTTTCATGACCACGGCCGCCATCGTAAAGATTTGCGCTTTTTCGGCGCCGTCCATCGCTTCTTGTAGATCTAGCCAGTTCGATGCGCCAATTGAATCAATGATATCCGTCTGCCCTTCCAATGGATGAGCCGAGAGGTAAAACCCGACAACGGCAAATTCATGTTGCAAAATCTCCAAATGATCCCAATCGCCTTTTTTAAGAAGGTCTATGATATTGGTTTTTAATGCCGTCCCCTCTCCGCCAAACAAGTCTTGTTGACCGCTTTCCTTAGCTTCTGCTGCCATCGAGGCGTGCGACAAGAGCACATCTTTACTCTCAAACAAAGACGCACGGTCATCATGCAAATTATCAAGCGCGCCAGAACTAATAAGCGCCTCTAATTGTTTCTTATTAATGGCTTTAGGTGGCAAGCGCTCAAGAAAACCATTGAGATCAACAAACACGCCATTTTCTTTACGTTCGTCCACAAGCTCACCCATCGCCACCGCGCCCGCGCCTTTAAGGGCGCACAAACCATAACGAATGGCCTCCCCATCTATCGAGAATTGCACATCGGACGCGTTCACATCGGGGGGTAAAACCTCAATCCCCATGCGTTTGCACTCATTATAAAAGATCGAGAGTTTATCCGTGTTGCCTTGATCCAAGATCATGGACGCGCACATAAATTGAACAGGATGATTGGCTTTTAAATACGCAGTCCAATAGGCAATAAGCGCGTAACACGCCGAATGCGCTTTGTTAAACCCATAGCCCGCAAATTTGGCAATTTGGTCAAAGATAAAGTTGGCGCGCTCTTTTGGCACATTGGAAAATGTCGCCGCGCCTTTCACAAATTTGACGCGTTCGTTATCCATTTCCTTTTTGATCTTTTTACCCATCGCACGGCGGAGCAAATCAGCCTCGCCTAATGAATAGCCCGCCAAAACCTGCGCGGCTTGCATAACTTGCTCTTGATAGATCATCACGCCGTACGTTTCTTTGGTCACGGGCTCAAGTTTTTCATGCATATAATCATGTTCTTCTGTGCCATGAAGGCAGGCGAGATATTTTGGGATGTTCTCCATTGGTCCTGGACGGAACAAAGCCACAAGCGCCGATATTTGCTCGAAATTATGGAGACCCATTTGTTTACCAAGATCACGCATTCCCGCGCTTTCAAGCTGGAAAACGCCTGTATTTTCACCGCGTGCCAGCATTTCAAACGTTTTCGTATCATCGAGCGGGATATCAAGTGTTTCAAACTCATTGCCCAATAAATCCAACGTTCTTTGGATCACGGTCATGGTTTTGAGACCAAGGAAATCGAACTTCACAAGACCTGCATCCTCAATCACTTTCATGTTGAATTGCGTCACAGGCATCTCTGATTTTGGATCACGATAGAGGGGCAGTATCTCTTGCAAAGGTTTAGGGCCAATCACAACGCCCGCGGCATGTGTGGACGCATGGCGATATAAACCCTCGAGTTGTAAAGCCACAGTTATAAGGCGATCCACTGTGTCATCATTATCCCGCATTTCTTGGAATTGCGGGTCACCATCAAGCGCCTCTTGCAACGTTGTTGGGTGCGCAGGATTATTCGGGATCATTTTGGATATGCGATCCACTTGCCCGTATGACATTTGTAGTACGCGCCCCACATCGCGGATCACCGCGCGCGCTTGAAGTTTACCAAACGTAATGATTTGCGCCACGCGATCCGCGCCATATTTGCGTTGGACATAGGCAATGACTTCCTCGCGGCGTTCTTGGCAAAAATCTATATCAAAATCGGGAAGTGATACACGTTCTGGGTTCAAAAACCGCTCGAACAATAAATCAAAGCGAATGGGATCCAAATCCGTGATCGCGAGCGCCCATGCCACCACGGAACCTGCCCCAGAACCACGCCCTGGGCCCACGGGTATTTTATTGTCTTTCGCCCAGCGGATAAAATCGGACACGATGAGGAAATACCCCGGAAAACCCATTTCCAAAATCACGTTGAGCTCAAATTCAAGTCGATCAAGATATACTTGATGATCGCCTTCCACACGTTTTAACCGTTTTTCAAGGCCTGTTGTGGCCTGTACGCGTAATTCTTCATCCTCAGATCGTCCCTCTTTAGTTTCAAATGCAGGGAACATAGCGGGTGTAATTTTAAGGTGGTAATGACATGTTTTGGCGATATTCACTGTGTTTTCGATGGCATCGGGCAAATCATCAAACAAGTCTATAATGTCGTCACTGGCTTTAAGCCACGCATGGGAGCTCACTTTTCGGCGATCTTGCTCACTGACATAACGGCCCTCTGCGATACACAACAAGGCGTCATGCGCGACATGCTGATTGGCATCCAAAAACCAAGCGGGATTGCTTGCCACAAGGGGCACTTTTAATCGATCAGAGAGTTTTATTAAATCGGCTTCATAGGCGCTGGGGTGGCCATAACGCACAACCTCAGTGGCTAAATTTGTCCCAAATGATTGTTTTAGAGCGAATAAAAACGTTTCAGCCTCAAGCATATTTCCATTTGTCAGCAATTTATCAATTGGGCCTTCTGCTCCGCCCGTTAAGCAAAACAGACCTTCGCTATGGCGCGTTAGCCGATCAAGAGACACGGCGACTTGATGTTCTTGCTCTGGGGTCATAAAGCTTTTGGACAAAAGCGCGCATAAATTGCGATACCCAATCTCATTTTGCACCAGCACAACCAAGGACGCATCATGATCGAGCAGTTTAACAGTACAGCCAATTATGGGCTGAACGCCTGCTTTGGAAGCCGCGCTACAAAACTCCATCGCGCCAAATAAATTGTGACGATCCGTAATCGCCACGGCGGGGATATTACGCGCAACGCATGTCTTGATAAGGTCTTTGACAGGGATTGCACCCTCGGCCAACGAATAGGCTGAATAGACATGAAGGGGAATAAATTGTGCGCTCATTTAAGCTTTTATAACCTTTCCGTCCTCCATTTTCAAAATATAATCCATACGGGAGGCCAATTCTGGGTTATGGGTTGCGATAACAGCCGCACTGCCCTGTACGCGTACGCTTTTTAAGAGCAGGTTGAATACGTTGTCCGCTGTTTCAGGATCAAGGTTGCCTGTTGGCTCGTCTGCTAAAAGCAATCGTGGTTCATGAATAAGGGCACGAGCAATGGCCACGCGTTGTTGTTCGCCACCCGATAGACGTGCGGGGCGATGGTTGGCGCGATCGGTGATCCCTAAAACTTCAAGTAATGGATTAACATCTTTTTCTAAACCATTTAAAGTTAGTGGTATTTTAATATTTTCAATTGCGGTGAACTCGGCCAGCAAATGATGAAATTGATACACAAACCCAAGTTTTTGGCGACGCAATAATGTGCGTTCTTGATCATTTTTTTGTGTTATATCATCACTATCAAGTAAAATTTGCCCGCTATCCGCGCGATCAAGCAATCCAATCGCTTGTAACAAAGTCGATTTACCAGACCCACTTGGCCCCATTAAGGCGACAATTTCACCTGATTTGATTTCAAAATCAACACCATTAAGGACATGTAAATCTTGCCCTGCATTGCTGTACGTCTTGTGTACGTCTTTTAGAGATAACATAGCATTAGCCATAGTTTTTTTAACCATATCTAAGCGCCTCCACAGGATCAATACTCGCGGCGCGCCATGCAGGATATATGGTGGCAAGCAAGGAAAGTACCAAACTCATCACGGTGATCAACATCACCTCTCCACCTTGTACTTCGGCTGGCAATTGCGAGAGGAAGTACACCTCAGCAGAAAACAATTCCGTGCCCGATAGATTTTGTAAAAATTGGCGTATGTTTTCAATGTTGAGCGCGAACACTGTGCCCAATAATGTGCCAGCAAGCGTGCCAAGTACCCCTATTGCCCCGCCAACCATGATGAACACACGCAAAATCATACCGCGGCTAGCGCCCACAGTTCGCAAGATAGCGATATCACGGGTTTTGTCTTTGACCATCATAATCATGCCTGAGATCACATTAAAGGCCGCCACGATGATGATGAGCGTCAATATTAGGAACATGACGTTACGTTCAACCGCGAGCGCGTTGAAATAACTTTCATTTTGCTCCTTCCAGTCTTGGGCACGTACACCTTGACCAAGTGTGATTGCGGCAATTTCATCGTTTAACTTATAACTGCTGAGTGCATCTTTGGTTTGAAGAGACACTTGCGATACGCGATCCCCAAGCTCGTAAAACGCTTGGGCGGTTTTGAGCGGCATAATCACAAAGCCTGCATTGTATTCATACATCCCAACATCAAATATGCCCGCGATTGTGACGCGGAGTGATTTGGGCACGCTGCCAAACGGTGTGGATCGTCCTTCAGGGCTAAGGAGGACAATTTCATCGCCCAACGCCAACCCAAGATTGGTTGATAATGCACTACCAATCCATATGTTATTACCTGTGAAATCAGTGAGTGATCCGCGTAAATCTTTTATAAACAATGCATTAGCACCAATGTCTTGCTTGCTATACCCGCGCACCACAACGCCAGCCGAATTGCCTTTGGAGTTCAATAAGCCTTGCTTTTGGATGATGGGAGTGGCGCTTGTGATGTCATCCATTTCAAGCAAATCACCGCGTAACAATTCGTAATTACGTACGCCTTGGTTATCGGTGCTCACAATATTAATGTGCCCATTAAGACCAAGAAGACGTTTCAAAAGCTCAGTCTCAAATCCGTTCATCACAGACATGACGATAATGAGTGTCGCCACACCTAGCATGATACCGAGGAAAGAAAAACCCGCGATAACGGAGACAAATCCTTCGGCCTTGCGCGCGCGTAAATAGCGCCCCGCGATCACAAAGGATAATGGTAAAGCCATTAGTAAGACTTCCCAACAATCACCATGTCGCCATTGTCGCTAAACGGCATGCAACGCGGTGTGAGTGAGAATTCTTTGCATGTTTCCTCAAATTTAGGATCATTCAGCAATGCAATTGGCATACGCACAAATCCGATATTTGTTTTTTTACGAAAGAAATTAATCAAATCAAAAATGGTTTCCGCGTCATGAATGTTATTGTCAAGAAAAGCCTTGGCCTCATTGTACAACGTATCGTGAATATCGGTTAAATACCCATCAATATTGGCGACAAACTCGTCAGGCGTTGAGTTTTGTTTATCATTGCTCGTGCGAAGCGCATATTCGACTTGATTGTTTTCGGCTTCGCGCCCACCAATTGTGACACGTACGGGCGCGCCTTTTTTGACCCACCCCCATATTTTGTCAGACGTTTTAATGTCTTTTTCATCAACAAATACGCGTATGTTTTTGGCCTTTAATTTGGCGGCTAAATCATGGCACGCATCCATCACCACCTTGGGATCAGCGTCTTTTTTGATCATCGGGATAATAACGATTTGTTGCGGGGCGATTTTAGGCGGAAGACGCAACCCATCATCATCACCATGCATCATAATAACGCCACCAATGACGCGGGTGCTCAGCCCCCAACTTGTGGTATGCGCGAGCTGCATCTCACCTTGTTCATCTTGGAATTGAATGTTAGCCGATTTTGAAAAGGTTTGCCCCAAATCATGGCTGGTCGATGCTTGTAAGGCTTTGCCATCTTGCATCATAGATTCAACGGTGTAGGTGTGAATAGCACCAGGGAAGCGTTCATCGTCCGTTTTTTCGCCGCAAATCCCTGGCATAGCAAGCACATTTTCAAACAGATCGTAATACACGTCCAAATGACGGCGTGCATCTTTGTTTGAAGCTTCTGCCGTGGCGAGCACGTTATGCCCTTCTTGCCACAAAAATTCAGAAGTGCGCAGGAATAAACGCGGGCGCATTTCCCATCGCATAACATTCGCCCATTGATTAATTTTATAAGGCAGATCGCGATACGAATTGATCCATTTTGAAAAAGACTCGCCAATAATGGTTTCTGACGTTGGGCGTATTATATACGGTTCCGTAAGTTCACCCGCTGGCTTTAAACCACCATTTTCTTTGTCTTCTTCAAGGCGGTGATGTGTGACCACAGCACATTCTTTGGCAAAGCCGTCAACATGTTCGGCCTCTTTGGACATATAGGACAGCGGAATTAGAAGAGGAAAATACGCATTTTGCACCCCCTCTTCTTTAATACGATTATCAAGTTCGCGTTGAATAAGTTCCCAAATGCCATAACCATGAGGTTTGATGATCATACAACCGCGCACAGCAGAGTTTTCTGCCATATCGGCAGCAGCAATCACTTGCTGATACCATTCAGGGAAGTTTTCCGCGCGCGTTGGATTAATCGCCGTTTTCATAGCTTACATATAGCCTTAAAGGTTCAAGAGAAATTTAGTTGGCGTCGCCTGTACCAAGAACTTCTTCAACCGCGCCATCAAACATGATGCTGGCACCAGATTCGTCCGTTATGACTGTCGTTGTCGACTTTTCGCTCTTTATTTCAACTGGCTCAGACGCTTCTACAGCGGCATCAACAGTCTTTTTGTCAGCCATTGGCACTGTGTCATCAATATCGGTGGTAACAGTGGTCGTCACCTCTTCTTTTACCAATAATGGAACAGCTTTAGCTTCAACTTTTGTTTCAACTTTTTTAGCCACAGTTTTTTTACGTTTTGGCGGTGTTTTATAAGACGGGCCATCAACGATAGGCTGCATTTTAAAACCGCCTTGACCTGGCATGGCATTGTATTTTGAGCCATCAGGCGCACGTTCATCCATCACTGGTTTCATAGCCGATGCGTTCACAGGGGCAATCATTTCGCCAGATGTACACAAACGGCCAACGTTTCCAGAAAGATCTTGGCCTTCAAAAAACACATTGCCTTGATCATTCACAGTCAAAAATCCAATAGGACCATCAGCTTGAATGTTTTCAAAACCACGAATACTCAATTGATTGGCAAGCTCCACAGTTAATGGAATCATCTTAGGTGCCATGACGCGTGTGCTCGTGCTGTTGTCAGTCATTACATCGGCACGCGGTGTGTGCGAAGCCACGCAAAGCGGGTGATCATTGTGTTTCATATCAGATGTCATGCCCATGGTTTTTTGTTCCATAGGCTCTGTCCCCATCATAAGATCGGCAGATGTGTTGGAACCGATAACGGCTGTTGTCGTGCTACGCTCAATCATAACATCAGAGGCCATGTTAGGCGCATTCACATTAGGCACAGGCAGATCAACTTGATTGCCCATATTTGTGTCGCTTGAAATATCCACGCGGGCGTTATCAACCACATTGGTAACGCTTTGTGTGTTCAATACAGACACAGCTTTAGGTTTGTTCATCACTGGCACAGAAATGTCATTAGCTTCAAGGTTGGCATTGGCATCAATTTTTGTGCTCGCGGCCACTTTGGATGTGCGATCCGACAGCGTGGCGTCATTGTAACTTTGTGCATTTGCGGTATATGAAGCGGTTGCAAGTGCAACAGTCATAAGGCTTAGTATCATTTTTTTCATTGGCTTAATCCTTTTGGTTTAGGTGTCTAATATGTTTCAATCCCATTCGTTTGCCCATAGGCGGAAACTGACTATATCCAAGCGTACAATCCCCCAAATAGCAAGAGTGAAAACGGCAGATATCAAACTTGTTATCAGAATTTTTCGCCAGACATTCGGCGGGTCAGGATACAAGCCACCTTCAGTTTTGCGATCATTGGCCGATGGAATAACAAGAAATATCATTGTCCACCATGTTAAAAAATACACAACGATAATGGATAAGATACTCATGGGTTTAATCAGCCATATGAATGATGGTGATCGGCTTATAGCCTATTTCTTTATCAATATAACGACGCGCCGATGTGCGCAATTTTTCTGCCAATTGCGACTCGTTGCCTTTATGAACACCGATCATATCTTTGAGATTATTGCGTAAATCTTTCATCATGAGTCCGTCATCTTCATCTTCATCATCAACAAGCCCGAGCGCGGTGATAAGCACATCACGATTTTGTACCGTGATGAACAAAGCGCCATTAAACCCAAGCTTTTTACGCTCGGTGATCGCCGCATGATCGGGATACAACAGACGCGCATCCTCAATATATTGATATCCGTGCTCAACCTCATCCAATAAATGCGCGCCATCATTTCGTAGCGCCCATAATTGTCCATTATGAGGCACCATGCCGTGTTTAACGCCAACATCAAGAGCCAATTGCGCATGCGCTTCTTGATGGATTAATTCGCCGTGCACCGCCATTAATATTTCTGGCTTGACCCATGATAAAAATTCTTTGATGTCATCGGCGTAACAATGACCCGATACATGAATGGGTGCCTCGTCCGAGGTTAAAATTTCAACACCGCGTGATGTTAAACTATTCATCACCTCGTTAATTTTCTTCTCATTACCAGGGATCGAACGCGCTGAATAACACACCAGATCGCCTTGCCCAAGCGTCACCAAATGATGCTCACCTTTGGAAATACGCGTTAATGAGGCACGCGCCTCGCCTTGTGATCCCGCAATGATATAAACTAATTTCTTGCCCGCTATTTCTTTGGCCTCGTGCGCATTCAAAAAAGCAGGGCAATCGTTTAAATATCCGCAAGCACGCGCGGATTTAACCATGTTGGACAAAGACATACCAATCAGGCAGACATGGCGATTAACTTTTTTGGCGGCTTTGGCAATCGCCTCGATACGTCCGATATTACTAGAGAACATTGTGAGCGCGATTTTACCTTTTGCCCCTGCAAATATTTCATCAAGCGCTGGTTCAACAGCTGATTCAGTGCCACTACGTCCCGCGATAGGTGCGTTCGTGGAATCGCCAATAACAGCGCGTATTTTGCCTAAATTGCCAAAGTTGTCTTTGGATGTTTGATGCCCAATCACAGGATCGGGATCCATGTTCCAATCACCTGTATGCATCACATTGCCAGCCGACGTTTCAATGTGTAACGCGCGCGGTTCAACAATTGAATGCGCCACAGGAATAGCCGTGACTTTAAAGCCTTGGATCGTTATCGGGCTTTGCGTGGGTAATGGTTTGATCACGATGTCTTTGCAATCATCAAATTCAGAACATTTGCGTCTTATAACCTCGGCGGCAAAAGGCGTGGCAAATATGGGGCAACGCAAACGTGGCCAAATATAAGGGAGCGCGCCAATATGATCTTCGTGAGCATGCGTGATGACAATCGCCGCTAATTTGTCTTTTCGCGCTTCGATAAAATCAATATCTGGCACCATCATATCAATGCCCAAATGGCGATCCTCGTTAAAGGCCGTACCCGCATCCGCCATAATCCACCATCCGTCATGACCATATAGATTAAGGTTTGCCCCGAACACCCCGCACCCACCAAGTGGTAAGAACCATAAATCATCTTTTTGCGGGATATGTGTGTCGGCTGTCATTTTATTTCCAAAGCTTTCTGTTGCGATCATAGATGAGGTAAAGACCGCGCAATGTCAAATCATGATCCAAATCTGTGATGACTTTGCTTTCTTGTTGGAATAAAGGCGCGAGCCCGCCAGTGGCAATCACATGTTTAAAGTTTATTTTTTGCTCGTCTTCAATGCGTTTCACCATGCCATCAATCATAGACAAATAACCGTAATATATACCAGATTGCATCGCGCCAACCGTATCCGTACCCATGACTGATTTTGGTTTTTTAACATCTATGTTTGGTAATTTTGCCGACACGCGGTGCAAAGCCTCAAGGGAAAGATGCACACCAGGGGCGATTAAACCGCCCATATAAGCGCCGTCTTTATTAAGCACTTCAAACGTTGTGCCTGTTCCAAAATCAATAATGAGACACGGCGTTTTGTATGTTGCTTTGGCTCCAACGGCATTGGCCACGCGATCGCCGCCCAATTGTTCTGGGTGCGGCAATAAAATATCCAGCCCTGTATCAAGGCGATGATCTTTTAAGAAAATTGGCTCTTTGCCAATAAAACGCGTTGTAAATTGTTCCAAATTAAAGTTTTCAGCGGGTATCACGGAAGATATTAAAACACCTTCTACCGCGCCCCACGTCAATCCAATTTCTTGTAATAATGGCAAGCAAAAAGATTGATATTCATCCGCAGTGCGGCCTTTTGTCGTTTTGATACGCCATTTGGCGAGCATGTTTTTACCCTCAAACAAAGCAAAAACAATATTGGTATTTCCAGCGTCAATGGCGCAAAACATAACTAATTTTTCCTATTCTTTTGGGCGGAATTGTGAAATTTCACCGCTCGCATAGGCATGATACAAATTAACGGATGGGTCAAGCAAGATCGCACGCCCTTTTTTGTCAATGCCTTCAAAAATACTCGTTTTCGTGACACCGCCATGATTGAATGTCACTTTATCACTCATAAAAGCCGCCGTATAATTCCATGATTTCACCCAATCGGAACGCGTTTCCCACTCATCAAAAGCTTTTAAAATCTTGTCCGCCATAACTTTAGCGTTCGTATCGACTTTAAGCTGTTTGAGTGACACTGCATATTCAGGGGCATGTTCAATGTTAAGCCCTAATCCGCAAACAGCGAAATCCCCCACGCGTTCTATCAATACACCGCCCAGTTTTTGACCATCCACCCAAGTATCATTCGGCCATTTTAGTTGGGTGTTGATGGCAGGTAAAACATCCCTTACGGCGAGCGCCATTATAAACGGAAGCTTTTCCAATAAAGTTGGTGTGAGCGATACCGTGAAGGACAAGTAAAGATTGCCAACAGGGCTGTCCCATTGACCACCCCTGCGCCCTCGTCCGGCGGTTTGAACATCAGCTATCACAGCTTTTCGGTTTATAAGAGGTTGATTTTTGAGCCAATCCATCGTGCTGTCTATTTCAGCTAAATGCGTGATATCCCACATCTATAAATCGGGGAATAACAGGCGTAAATATGTCAGCCCCATATCAGGCATAAAGGTCAGCATAACGATAACAATGGATAAAACTATAAGCACGGCACGGCGTGCAATACAATGATCATGCTTAATCGGATCAAGCAATGCGTCATCAAAAAACATGACTTTTATAATACGCACATAATAAGCCGCCGATACGACGGTCATGGCAATCGCGACAACGGCGATCCATGTATGACCACCCGCTATCACAGCGCGGAACACTTCAAATTTAGCAAAAAAGCCAGCCAATGGCGGAATACCAGCTAAGCCAAATAAGGCCGCGGCCATTGCCCATGCGAGCACGGGTTGATCTTTTGAAAGACCAGCCAATTCAGAGATTTGATGGATCGGTTTACCGTTGCGATGAATGCCCAAAAGCGCGGCAAAAATTACGCCCGAAAGGATGATGTAAATAAACAAGTAATTAATCGCCGCCATAATCCCGCCAAAAGTGATGACCGATAAAGCAAGCACAAGCGTACCAATATTACCAATCGTGGAATACGCCAATAGACGTTTAAGGCTGGTTTGGGCCAACCCTGCAAATGAGCCAAGCGTCACGGATGCCAAACCAATGGATATTAGTATGATACCAGATTGTTCTTTAAACGGTAAAAATGGCCCTGTGAGCATGTTCACAAGCGCGACGAGAATGGCAATTTTTGGTACGAGTGCCAAATAGCTGGTGACGGGCAATGGTGCACCTTCGTAGACATCGGGCGTCCACATATGAAATGGCACGAGCGATAATTTAAACGCCACACCCGCGAGCACAAACGCCATCCCAATGGCATAGCCAGCGTTGTATTCAATCTCGCCAAAGTAATTGAGTGTGCCCGTGGCGCCATACATATAACTGATACCAAATAATATGAACCCAGAAGCGAGCGCGCCAAGAATAAAGTATTTGGCCGCGCCTTCGCTGGCTTTCGGATTATCACGCGCAAATGCCACAAGGACATAGATTGCGAGAGATTGTAATTCGAGACCAAGATAGAACGTGAGCCAACTGCTCGCGCTGATCATAATCATCATGCCGATGGTTGAAAACACCATCAACACAGGCCATTCAAAACGCCCTAATGAGTGCATAGGTACAGCGCGTGACGTCATAGCCAATACCATGATCGTGATCGCCAAGAGCACCAATTTCATGCCTTGGGTAAACAAAGAAATCGCAAGCTGTCCACCAAATATATATTGTCCCGACACGTCAGGTTGCGTGATTAATGCCACCATTCCGAGCATGATAACCACCGCGCACATGAAAAATATTTTGCGCATGTCGGCGACAAATAACCCAGAGATTAACGCCACCATTCCACCAATCGCCAATACGATTTCAGGA